>NZ_JBYCZL010000005.1:0-245658 GCF_057586215.1 Roseomonas sp. SRI_022 | reverse complement strand
GGGTCCCAGGTGATCCGCGGCGCCGCAGCCAGCGGCGGCGGGCGCGGCGCCTGCATCGGCATGGCGCGGTCGCCCGCGGTTCCGGCCGGCTGCGGCGCCGCCGGGCGCATCTCGGCATCGAGCGGATTGCGGCTGCGCTGGCGCTCCTCGGCCAGGGCGGCGGTCAGGGCATCGCGCACCGCGACATCGGGCACGTTCGGGCGGGCGGGAATCGTTCCGAGATTGGGGAAGTCACCTTCGGCCCCCGGCGGGGCGTCGCGCCCCTCATAGGCAGGTCCGGTCAAATGATCCCACAGCGGGCCCAGCGCCTCGGGCCCCTGCCCGGCCGTGCAGCCGCCAGTCAGCAACGCGCCGGCCAGGACCAGCCGCCGCGCTTGCTTGGCCCGTGCCCCGCCCCTACCGTGACGGGGCTTCGCCCCGCGGTCCATCCGACCGGTCATGCCGCCCCTGTCGCCATCGCGGCCAAGCGGTAGCCCGAATCGGGCGGCACGCGAAGGCCACCAAGCCAGTCCATGCACCGGAATACCCGATGGCCGAGAACGAGAATCCGAATTCCGCGCAGTTCCGCCTGCCGGACCCCGCCATCGTCAGCAGGACCATGGCGGATGTGGCCGAACGCGGGCAGCGCATCGTCTCCGACTTCCTGAAGCGCCAAGCCGGATCCCCGGCCGACCCCGATCCGCTCAAGATCGGCCACGCCTTCCTTGAGATGACCACACGGATGATGGCGAATCCGGCGCGGCTGATGCAGGCGCAGCTCGGCTTCTGGCACGACTACCTCACCCTTTGGCAGAACACGGCGCGACGCATGATGGGCGACGAGCCGAGCCCGGTGATCGCCGAGGACGACAAGGATCGCCGCTTCAAAGACGACGCCTGGCGCGACCATGAGGTGTTCGACTTCATCCGCCAGACCTACCTGCTCTCCGCCCGCTACTTTCGTTCGGTCGTGGAAGGCACCGAGGGGCTGGAGCCCAAGACCGCGCAGAAGGTCGACTTCTACACACGGCAATTCGTCGATGCGATGAGCCCGACGAATTTCCTGATGACCAACCCCGAGGTGCTGCGCCGCACCGCCGAGACGGGCGGCGAGAATCTGCTGCGCGGCCTGTCGAACCTGCTCGGCGACCTTGAGCGCGGGCGCGGGAAGCTCAAGATCCGCATGACGGACGACACCAAGTTCAAGGTCGGCGAGAACATCGCCGTCACCCCGGGCAAGGTGGTGTTCCAGAACGACCTGATGCAGCTGATCCAGTACAGCCCGACCACGAAGGAGGTGCTGAAGCGTCCGCTGCTGATCATCCCACCCTGGATCAACAAGTTCTATATCCTCGACCTGCGGCCGAAAAACTCGTTCATCCGCTGGGCGGTGGAACAGGGCCACACCGTCTTCGTCATCTCCTGGGTCAACCCCGACGAGAACCTCGGCGAGAAGGGCTTCGACGACTACATGCTCGAAGGCCCCTATGCCGCGCTCGACGCCATCGAGGCGGCGACGGGGGAGAAGGGTGCCAACGTCATCGGCTATTGCCTCGGCGGCACGCTGCTGGCGTCCACGCTCGCGCACATGGCGAGCAAGCGCGACACACGGGTGAAGTCCGCGACCTTCTTCACCACCATGGTGGATTTCGAGGAGGCCGGCGAGCTCGGCGTCTTCATCGATGAGGAGCAGCTCTCCGCGCTCGAGGAGAAGATGCAGAAGGTCGGCTATCTCGAAGGCCGCGAGATGGCGACGACCTTCAACATGCTGCGCGCGAACGACCTGATCTGGTCCTTCGTAGTGAACAACTACCTGATGGGCCAGGAGCCCTTCCCCTTCGACCTGCTGTACTGGAACGACGATTCCACGCGCATGCCGGCGAAGATGCACAGCTTCTACCTGCGCCGGATGTATCAGCAGAACGATCTGGTGAAACCGGGCGAGGTGGAACTGCTGGGCGTCAAGCTCGACCTGCGGAAGATCAAGCTGCCGACCTATATCCTGAGCACGCGGGAAGACCACATCGCGCCCTGGACCTCCACCTATCGCGCGACGCAGCTCTACAAGGGACCGACGCGCTTCGTGCTGGCGGCTTCGGGGCACATCGCGGGCGTCGCCAATCCGCCGGATGCCGGCAAGTACAGCCACTGGGTCAGCGACGACCTGCCGCCAGATCCCGAGACCTGGTTCAAGGGTGCCACGGAACTCGCCGGATCCTGGTGGCCGGACTGGCACCGCTGGGTGTCGGGCCTCGACAAGACCACGGTTGCCGCGCGCATCCCGGGCGAAGGTGGCTTGCCGGCAATCGAGGATGCGCCAGGGTCCTTCGTGAAGGTGATGGCGACGGATTGAGGCGCCCGCTGGCGCCTCAATCCGTTGTTTTCTTGACCCTCAGACGGCGGGCGCCGCGCATCCGCGCGGCTTGCCTTCGCGCCCTGCACTGTTGCGCCGTGTGCCGCTGCCGGTCTGGGCGCGGTCGCGCTTCGCGCTCCTGACCCGATGCTGCGCATCAGGCCGATATCAGGTCAGTACCCGCGGCCGAGCCCGTCGGTAATGGCGCCGGGCGCGCCGTTCTGCCACCACGGCCCCGCGCCGGCCCAACCGCTATCGAGGTCGAGCCGCCGTACGTCACGCGACAGCGCGGCCATCGCCTGTTCGGCAGCCGGCAAGGGCCCCACCTCGGCGAGCCGGTCGAGCGTCACCTCGCCACCCGGCTCGAAGGTCGGGCTGCGCAGCGCCGCGGCCGCGCCGGCGCGGTCATTCGCCCGCAACCGCGACGCCACGGTGCCGAGCGCCTGGATCACCTCCGCCGAACTTGCCTGTTGCGCCGCGCCGATCGCGGCACGGTTCTCATCCCGCGCGATTCGCATCGCGTAGCCGACGGTTGGCGACAGCGCGGGCCAGGCCCGGCGGTTGGCGACCTCGACCTCGATTGCCTCGAAGCGTGCCAGCGCCAGCGCGGCCTCGGCCGGATGGCCGGCGAGGCCCGCGCCCTGGTTGGCAAAATCGGCCGTCGTCGCCTCGACCGCCTCGCGCAGCGGAGCGCCGCTCACCGGCCCGCTGGTCAGCACTGCCGGCGGCAAGGCCTGCGGCGTACGCAATTCCTCGCAGGCCGCCAGCGCCACGGGCAGCAACATCACGGCGCGCCGATCGATCAAGGCCAATTGTCGTCCTGTCCCTGGCGCTGGATGCGCAGCAATTCATAGAAGGTCATTTGCGCCGCCTGGGCGGTGCGAGGCAAGGGCGGCAGGGTCGAAAGCTTCGCAAGCGCCGCACCGCCGCCCGGCGTGAAGAGCGGCGGTTGCAGCCGCGTAGCCGCGGAGGCGGGGTTCTGCCCGCCATAGTCGTAGCGGATTGCCGTCAAGGCATCGATCACCGCCTGCGGCTGGGCGGAGGGGTCGATCCCAAGGGCCGAGCGCCATTCCGGGCGCGCCTGCTCGAAGGCCATCTTGGCCAGGGGCGACATCTCGATCCAGCGCTGTCCGACCTGAAGCTCGATGACCAGGTATTCGGCTTCGGAAATCGCCTGGGCCGCCACCCAGGGGCGGCCCGCCATGCGGGCCGGCGAGGCGAAGGCGCTCGCCGTGTGCGTGATCGCCTGGTTGGTCGGATCGGCAAGGCCGGCCGCGGGATCGTAGGGCAGCGTCACGACAGGCAGTGGCGGCCGTGTGGAACAGCCGGCGACGAGCCCTGTCAGTGCGACGATAGCGGCACGCCGGCCCGCGAGGACATCATGCACCATGGCACCTACCTCCCACCGAGCACGTGGCGATGCCACGATGACTTGGCAATCGGTGGCTTCGTCACAGGCAGCCGGCAGCCCGCGCCCGCGCCCGCACGAGTGCGAGCACGGTACGGCAGGTCGGTGCCGCCTCCCCCACCAGATCGGCCAGTTCCACGACGGCGCCGAGCAGGGCCTCGACCTCCATCGGCCGCCCGCGCTCGAGGTCCTGCAGCATCGAGGTCTTGTGTGCGCCGACCTCGGCCGCACCGGCGATGCGCTTGTCCACATCGATGGCGAAGCGGATGCCCAGCGCCTCGGCGACGCGCTGGCCTTCCAGCATCATCGCCCGCGCCACGCCGCGCTGCTCGTCATCGCCGATCAGCACGTCGAGCGTCGCCGTCGTCAGCGCAGAGATCGGATTGAAAGCGAGGTTGCCCCAGAGCTTCACCCACAACTCGTCACGGATGCGCGGACGCACCGGAGCCTTGAAGCCGGCAGCGATCAGGGCCTCGGACAGGCGCTGCACGCGCGGGCTGCGATTGCCATCCGGCTCGCCCAGCGAGAAGCGGTCCCCATAGGTGTGTTCGATCATACCCGGCTCGATCACCTCGGCAGCCGGATAGACGATGCAGCCGATGGCGCGCGCCGGCGGCAGCAGGCGCGAGACCGTGCCGCCGGGATCGACGCTTTCGACGATACGGCCGTCATGCGCGCCGCCAAGGCCATGGAAATACCACCAGGGCACGCCGTTCACCGCGCTGACCACCGCGGTCTCCGGCCCCAGCAGCGGCTGCATCTGCGCCGCCGCACCCGGCAGGGAATGCGCCTTCAGCGTGACGACGACATAATCCTGCGGACCGGCTTCCTCGGCGGTTGCGACGCAGCGCGGGCGGGCGACGATCTCCTGGCCCTCGCTCAGCACCCGCAGGCCGTCCGCCTGCATGGCGGCGAGATGCGGGCCGCGGGCGATCACCGTCACCTCCGCATCGCCGCGTAGCGCCAGCTTCGCCGCCATGAGGCCGCCGATCGCGCCAGCGCCGAAGATGCAGAGTTTCATAGGCCGCACGCCGTTTCCTGCCATTCGCGCCAGTATGGCCGCCCCCTGGGCTCGCCGAAAGCACCCGGCGCGGGGGGTCACCGGTGGCACTTTAGGACTTTAGCTTTTTAGGATTTTAGGTCTTTATGTCCTCGCCTGAGCGCCAGGCGCAGCTCCGCCGTTGGCGGCGCGAGCGTAGCACGAACTTCGCCGTAAAGCCATGCCTCCGGTGGGCCTTTCCCGCCTCTGGCCCGTGATAGAACATCGCCGAGAACGGCCAGGAAACCTGGCCTGCCACACCCGCCGTCATCCCGCTCAAGGCGCGGCTGGGCGGGCACGGCATGCGCGTGGCCTGCTTCTCGACCACCAGCATCATGGTGGCGGCGCTGCGACAGTTGCGCCGCTACCTCGATCAGCCCCGAGAGCGCGCGCTCCGCCCCCTGCGCGCCGGGGCGCCTGCCGCGCGACGATCACACCGTCAGCCCAAGCTTCTCCGCCAACCCGATCCGCATCAGCTTGCCCGTCGCCCCCTTCGGGATCTCCGCCAGGAACACGACCTTCCGGGGCACCTTGAAGTCCGCCAGATGCTGCGCGGCGAATTCGCGCAGTTCCCGCTCACCGCATTCCATCCCATCGCGCAGGACGACCGCCGCGCCGACCTCCTCGCCCAGCTTCGGGTGCGGGATGGCGAAGCACAGCGCCTGCGCCACCGCCGGATGGCCGGATAGCACGCCATCCACCTCCAGCGGGCTGACCTTCTCCCCGCCGCGATTGATCAGTTCCTTCAGCCGCCCGGTCAGGGCCAGGAAGCCATCCGCGTCGAATGCGCCCTGGTCGCCGGTGCGGAACCATCCCTGCGTGAAGGCCTTTGCGTTGGCCTCCGGGTTCGCCTCATAGCCCGCGGTGACGTTGGGGCCGCGGATCACCACCTCGCCGATCTCGCCCGGCGGCAGCAGCGTGCCGTCATCGGCCATGATGGCGACCTCCGGCCCCGCCGCCATGCCGACCGAACCCGGCTTGCGCGGTCCGGCGAGCGGATTGGAGCACATCTGGTGGGAGGCCTCGGTCATTCCGTAGCTCTCGACCAGCGGGGCGGAGAAGACCTGCTCCAGTTGCTGCATCACCGGCCCCGGCAGCGAGGCCGATGATGACCGCAGGAAGCGCAGCCGCGCGCGGGCGATGATGTCGGCGTTGCGCTCGGCGCGGCCGAGGATCGCCTGGTGCATGGTCGGCACGGCGGTGAACCAGCTCGGCCGTTCGTCGTCCAGCCAGCGGAAGAAGCGCAGCGCGTCGAAGCCCGGCGTGCAGACCACCGAAGCACCGGCGCCGACCGAGGACAGCACCGCGGCCATCAGCCCATGGATGTGGAACAGCGGCATGATGTTGAGGCAGGCATCGTCCGGGCCGAGTTCCAGCGTGCGGGCGATGTTGCGCGCCGAGGCGCAGATATTCGACTGGGCCAGCGGCACGATCTTGGGACGTGCCGTGGTGCCGGAGGTATGCAGCACCAGCGCCTCGTCCTCCGGCCAGGCCGGGCCGGGCCTGGCGGCATTGCCGGGCTCGCCGCCTTCCAGGGTGAAGTCGCCCGCGGCCTCCCCGGGGATCAGGTCGAGCACCGGGATGGACAGGCGCGCCGCGACTTCCCGCGCATCGGATGCCATGCCGTGCAGCACGACCAGCGCCTTGGCGCGCAGGTCGGTCAGGTAGAAGGTGAATTCCTCCGCCCGGTAGGCGGGGTTGAGCGGCGCAGTGGTCGCCCCGCTGCCGATGGCGAGGAAGGCGGCTGCCATCTCGGGCCCGTTCGGCAGCACGATCGCCACCCGATCGCCGCGGCCGATGCCAAGCCGGTTCAAGGTGCCGACGGTGCGGGTGCAAAGTTCGCGCAGCGCCGCGAAGCTCAGCGATGGCCTGTCATTGGTGCCGCGCAGGGCGGCCGCGCCGGCGGCGCCGCCGGCGAGCAGGCGGGCGATGGTCTCGGTCATGCGCGTTTCCCTCCGCAGTATGCCGAGACTACCCACGGGTCCGGCGGCGCGTCAGCCCCCGGCGAGCGAGCGCCGGTGCCGCCCGGACAATTCGACGTAATGCCCCGCGGTGCGGTCGAAGCCGGCACGCCGTTCCGAGGTCAGCACCTGCACGAGCTTCGCCGGATTGCCCATCCACAATTCCATCGTGCCGATCCGCTTGCCCGGCGGCAGCACGGAACCGGCGGCGAGCACGCCGCCTTCCTCGATCACCGCTTCATCCAGCACGGTCGCGCCCATGCCGACGAAGGCCCGGTTCATCAGGGTGCAGGCGTGGATGATGGCGGCGTGGCCGACCGTCACGTCATCGCCGATCGTCGTGCACTGACGCCCGGCATTCACATGCACGATAGTGCCGTCCTGGATGTTGGTGCGCGCCCCGATGGTGATGGTGTTGGTGTCGCCGCGCAGCACGCAGTGATACCAGACGTTGGACCCCTCCCCCATCGTCACCTGGCCGATCACGGCCGCAGTGGGCGCCACCCAGGCGGCAGGATGGATGACCGGCCGATGGCCCTCGAAGACATAGAGCGGGGGCAGCGTCGCGGTCTGGTTGGCGTCCATGGTCGTTCTCCGTGTGTCCGGCACAGGATGCGCCGGCCGGCCACGCAGCGAAAGTCCGCCCGGCACCGATCTTGCCCGGCACCGATCTTGCTGACCGGCGTCCCAGCCCGGCCGGGAACCTGTCCCCGGCAACGGTGCCCCTGGGAGACGAGATCTGCATGAGACTGTTCCGCCCTTGCGCCGCCCTGCTGGCGCTCACCGCGGCCTGGGCCACGCCGGCGCTGGCCCAGCAGGCGCCGACCGCGCTGCGCGTCGCCGGCCATTTCAGCGCCAACACCCATCACATCGCGGTCGAGCGGCCGTTCTACGAAGGGCTGCCGGCGACGCTCGGGCTGCAGATGTCCGTGTCCTACAGCCCGATGGACCAGGTGGGCGTGCAGGCGGCCGATGCGCTGCGGCTTCTGCGCTCGGGCGCCTTCGACATGATGTCGGTGACGATCGGCAACGTCGCGCGCGATGAGCCCTTCTTCGACGGCATCGACCTGATCGGCGTCAGCACGACGCTCGACCAGCTGCGCGAGGCGGTGAATGCCGGGCGCGAATCCTTCGACCGCCGCCTGCAGGAACGCTTCGGCGCCAAGGTGATGACGCTGTGGCCCTTCGGCCCGCAGATGTTCTTCTGTAACCATCCGGTCAACTCCATGGCCGACCTGCGGGGGCTGAAGATCCGGTCCTACACGCCGTCCATGTCGGCGCTGATCCAGGCGCTGGGGGGCACGCCGGTCTCGCTGCAGTTCAGCGAGGTCTATCCCGCCCTGCAGCGCGGCGTCGCGACCTGCGGGATCACCTCCCCTACTTCGGCGCATGTCGCCAACTGGGCGGAGGTGACGACGCATATCCTGCCGCTCAGCCTCGCGGGTGGCGTGCAGGGGCATTTCATGTCGCTCGCCACCTGGCGGCGCTTCACGCCGGAGCAGCAGGCCGCGCTGACCCGCGCCTTCCGGACCATGGAGGACCAGTTCTGGGAACTGGCGCGGGCGAACAACCAGGTCGCGCTCGACTGCATGTCGGGCAAGCCGGAATGCCAGGCGACACCGCGCGGCAGCATGACCGTCGCGACCGTCTCCGAAGCCGACCAGGCGCGACTGCGTGAGATCGTGCCGCAGGCGATCCTTCCGGGCTTCCGCGACACCTGCAACCGCGTGTGGAACCAGTGCTCGACCACCTGGAACCAGACGATCGGCGCGGCGCGCGGCTACGTCATTCCGTGAACGGTGCGGCCCGCCGGCGCGATCCGGCGGGTCGTCGCCCTTCAATTGGGCAATCTGCTCAATCGAACGCCAGGCGCGGCAACCACAGCGCGATGTCCGGGGCGTACATCAGCAGCACCGTCAGCACGAACATCATCAGCAGGAAGGGCAGCGATCCGGTGATGACATCCACCACGCTGCCGCGCCCCCGCACCCCCTGCACGACATAGAGGTTCATGCCCACCGGCGGGGTGATGAGCGCCATCTCGCACATGATGACCAGGAAGATGCCGAAGAAGACAGGATCGATGCCGAGCGCAGTGACAATGGGGAAGATCACCGGGATGGTGCCGACCATCATCGACAGCGTCTCCAGGAAGCAGCCGAGGATCAGGTAGAAGACCAGCAGGATCCACAGGATCATGATGGGCGAGGCGTCCAGCGAGACGACGAAGCGCGACAGCGCCTGCGGCACGCCGAGGATGCCCAGCACGAAGTTCAGGTAGAAGGCCGCCGCCACGATCAGCACGATCATCGCCGTGATGGCGACGGTCGAGACGAAGCATTCATGCAGCATGCGGATCGAGAAGCGGCCATACAGCGTGGACAGGACGAACGCCGCCACCACGCCGACCGCCGCCGATTCCGTGGGTGTCGCCCAGCCGGCATAGATGCTGCCCATCACCACCACGAAAATGCCGATCGGTGGCGCGAGCCCCGCCAGCAGCCGGATGCGCTCGGCCAATGGCAGCCGCGGTTCCCGCGTGCCTGCCAGCGCCGGCCGCCACAGGCAGATCGCCAGCACCACGGCCATGAACATCAGCGTCAGCAGAAGCCCCGGCACGACGCCCGCCGCATAGAGCCGCCCAACCGAGGTGTTCGTCATCGCCCCGTAGATGATCATGTTCACCGAGGGCGGGATCAGGATGCCAAGCGTCGCCCCGGCCGCGATGGACCCGAGCACGAGCCGCTCGTCATAGGCGCGCTGGCGGAAGGTGGGCAGCGCGACCGTGCCGATCGTCGCCGCGGTGGCGACGGAGGAACCGGAGACGGCGGCGAACATCGCACTCGCCCCGATGTTGGAATGCAGCAGCCCGCCCGGGAACACGCCGAGCCAGGCGGCCATCGCCCGGTACATCCGGTCCGTCGCCCCGCCGCGCACCAGCAATTCGCCCAGCAGGACGAACAGCGGCACGGCGAGCAGGACAAAGCTTTCCGTCGCCCCCCAGACCTGGGTCCCGACCGCCGCGACGATCGGCCCGCCGAGATAGACCCCGGCGCCGATGACGCCGAGCAGCAGGATCGTCGTCGCGACATGCAGGCCGAGCGCCAGCATCCCCAGCATCACCAGGAAGCCGATGCCCGCATCAGCCAGGCCGAAGCCGCTCATGACTGCGCCGCCTTCGCCTGGGTGGCTTCGAGGCTTTCCTCGATCTCCTCGGCGATGGTGGGCGGACCATAGAGCGCGTTGAAGCGCGCCGGATCGCGCAGCATCAGCACCGCCTGCACCGCGAGCGCGATGGCGATCCCCGCAAAGAGACCAAGACCCAGCACCCAAAGCCCCTGCGGAATCCAGAGCGGGATCTGCAGCGGGGAATTCGAGACGGCCATGAACTCGATGCTCTCATCCAGCACCGACCAGCCGCGTTCCAGCAGGAACACGGCGACGCCGGCGATGACGATGGCGGCGAGCAGGTTCAGCGCGGCGGCGGGGATGCGCGGCAGACCCTGCACCAGCAATTCGATGCGCGTATGCCGCCGCATCAGTAGCGTCTGCGCGAAGCCGAAGGCGGACATGACCGCGAGCGTATAGCCGCCGATCTCGTCGGTGCCTTGCAGCGACAGGCCGAAGCGCGCTCGCCCGACGATGTCCACCACGACAAGGAAGCAGTATCCGAGCAGCCACCAGCCGCACAGGATCGAAGCGACGCGGACCACCGGCCCCGCGAATCGCGTGACGGGATCCACTGGCCCGTCACCACTGTCATGCATGCGCTAACCCCTGGTTGGAAACCTCCGGCCAGGGCTCGCAAGAAGGGTGCCATGCATCGGCGCGGAGCGGCCGCGCGGGCGACCGCTCCGTTCCGGGATGGCTACTCCGCCGCGGCGGGGCGCGCCACGGGCAGGTCGGCATTCACGGGAATGCCGAGCATGAGGCCGAGATTCTGCACCGCAGCCCCCGACGCCCCCTTGCCGAGGTTGTCGTAGCGCGCGACCAGCACCGCCTGGCCGAGCGCCGCATCGCCGTGGACGCGGATCTCGAGCCCGTTGGTGCCGTTCAGCGCCTGCGGTTCGATCTTGCCGCCGGCCTCGGCCGGGACGACGCGGACATAGGTGCTGCCAGCGTAGCGCGCGGCGAGCAGCGCCTCGATCTCCGCCGGGCTGACCGTCTTCGCCAGCGTGTCGAGATGCAGCGGGATGGCATCGATCATCCCCTGCGCATAGTCGGCGACCGCAGGCACGAAGATCGGCCGGCGCGTCAGAAGCGAATACTTCTGCAGTTCCGGCACATGCTTGTGCTTGAGGCCGAGGCCGTACATCTCGAAATCCGGCGCGGTGCGGGCTTCATAAGCCGCGACCATCGCCTTGCCGCCGCCGGTATAGCCGGAGACGGCATTGACGGTGACCGGATGGTCCGCGGCCACGATGCCCGCCTCGATCAGCGGGCGCAGCATCAGGATGGCCCCGGTCGGGTAGCAACCTGGATTGGACACGCGCTGCGCCGCCGCGATCGCCGCCGGCTGGTCGGGCGTCAGTTCCGCCAGGCCATAGACCCAGTTGGGATCGACGCGATACGCCGTGGACGCGTCCAACAGCTTCGGGGCCTTGGCGCCTAGCGAGGCCGCGAGTGCCGCGCTCTCCTTCGCCGCATCATCCGGCAGGCAGAGGATGACGAGGTCCACTTCCTCCATCATCTCGCGGCGCGCCCCGGCATCCTTTCGGCGGTCTGCCGCGATCGAGCGCAGCGCGACATGCGGGTTCGCCGCCAGCCGCTCGCGGATCTGCAGGCCGGTCGTGCCGGCCTCGCCGTCGATGAACACCGTGGGGGTCTTGGCCATGGGATGGACCTCCGTTGTCTGGCCATTGTGCCGCGAATTGCGGCCCGAAATGCAAGAGGGGTGGACCCTCGCGGATCCACCCCTGCTGCATGACAGTCCTGCGTAGGCGGGACCGGCGCTGCGCGCCGATCCGCCGGCGTCAGCGCTTGCTGAACTGGAAGGAACGTCGCGCCTTCGCCTTGCCGTACTTCTTGCGCTCCACGACGCGGGGGTCGCGGGTCAGGAAGCCGGCCTTCTTGAGGATGGCGCGCAGCTCCGGCTCGTAGTTCGTCAGCGCGCGGCTGATGCCGTGGCGCACCGCGCCGGCCTGGCCGGACAGGCCGCCACCGACGACGGAGCAGAACACGTCGAACTGCTGGTAGCGGTCGGCCACCAGGAAGGGCTGGGTGATCAGCATGCGCAGCACGGGACGGGCGAAGTACTTCGCCGCCGGCTTGTCGTTGATCAGGATCTGGCCCTTGCCGGGCTTCACCCAAACGCGCGCCACGGCATCCTTGCGGCGGCCGGTGGCATAGGCGCGGCCCTGGGCATCGCGCTTCGGTTCACGCTTGATCGCGGCCTCGGGCGCCGCCGGGGTACCGGCGACGAGCTCCTTGAGGTCCGCGAGGGTACGGGTCTCGCTCATCGCCTCAGGCCACCTTCTTCACGAGAACGGAGTTCTTGCGGTTCAGCGCCGCGACGTCGAGCGCCTCCGGCTGCTGGCCCGCATGCGGGTGCTCGGCACCGGCATAGACATGCAGGTTGCGCATCTGGGCGCGACCCAGCGGGCCGCGCGTGATCATGCGCTCGACCGCCTTCTCGATGACCCGCTCGGGGTACTTGCTGTCGAGGCGCTCGCGCACGGTGCGCTGCTTGATGCCGCCGGCGTAGCCGGTGTGCCAGTAGAACACCTTCTGCTCCGCCTTCGCGCCGGTGACGCGGATCTTGCGGGCATTGATGATGACGACATGGTCACCGCAATCGACATGCGGGGTGAACTGCGCCTTGTTCTTGCCGCGGAGGCGATTGGCCACGAGCGTCGCGAGACGGCCGAGCACCAGCCCGTCCGCATCGATCAGCACCCAGCCCTTCTTCACCTCGGCCGGCTTCAGCGAGGTGGTCTGTCTCGTGAGCATCGGTTTTCCAGGGTCTAACGAATGAAGTGGCGCGGCTTATCGACGCGATGGGCGGGAAAGTCAAGCGGAAGCGGCAGTTTTGCGATGCGGTATCCGAATACCGCATACTCCAGGGCCCACCCTTCCCCTGCCGTCGATCGCCTGCAACCCTGGCCGCAAGAACCACAGGGAAGTCGTCCATGCCATATCTGAACCGCCGCCGTCTGCTGGCCGGTACCGCGGGCCTGCTCGCCGCCCCGCGCCTGGCCGGCGCCCAGGGGACCTGGCCGCAGGGCCAGGCCACCAGCATCGTCATCCCCTATGCCGCGGGCGGGGCACCGGACGTGCTGGGGCGAATCATCACCCAGGGCTTCGCGGAACGGACCGGGGGCAATTTCATCCTGGACCACAAGCCCGGCGCATCCACCACCCTCGCCGCCCGGCAGGTCGCCCGCGCACGGCCAGATGGCAGCACGCTGCTGATGGGCACCATCGTCACCTTCACCATGGCGCCCTTCGCGCTGCGGAGCCTCGGCTACGACCCGGTCACCGACTTCGCCCACATCACCCAGATCGCCGAGACGCTGTTCATCCTGGTCGCGAACCCGCGCTGGGAGAGCCTCGACCAGGTGTTGACCGAAGCGCGGCGCCGGCCGGGGCAGCTCACCTATGCGACCTGGGGCGTGGGCAGCACCTCCCATATCGGGATGGTGGACCTGATGCAGCGGACGGGGACCGAGTTCCTGCATGTCCCCTTCAACGGCACGCCCCCGGCGCTGACCGAGACGATCGCGGGGCGCACCGACCTGATGATCTCCACCTTCGCGCCGGCCAAGCCGCATGTGGAATCGGGCCGGCTGCGGGCGCTCGGCATGGCCTCGGCGGCGCGGACGCCGGCGTTGCCGGATGTGCCGACGCTGTCGGAGCTCGGGCAGCGGGATTTCCTCATCGGCGGCTGGTTCAGCCTGCAGGCCCCGGCCGGCACGCCCCAGCCGGTCCAGGACCGGGTGAATGAGCTCGCCAAGGAGGCTTTCGCCACGCCAGCGGTCGCCGAGAACTTCGCGCGGCTCGGCTTCGCCGCGGCCGAACCGGGGCCGGCGGCGCTGCGCGGGCGCATCCTGCGCGAGCTCGACCAGAATCGCGTGCTGATGCAGCGCGCCGGCATCCAGCCCGAATAGGGACCACCCCAGGATCCGGGCGCGCGGGACGGCACGCGCCCGGACGACCACCAGCCATGAAGGGTGGGCACGGCCTGGACGAACCCGAGCGGGCCCACCGTTTCGCTTGTCCCCCGGCCGCCGGGCTGCGACCCTTCCTGCGACAAGCGCCGCAGGCGCGGAGAGGGGAACCGTCCATGATTGCAACACGCCGCGCCCTGCTGGGCGCCAGCGCCATGTCGCTTACGCTGCCGCGGCTTTCGCACGCCCAGCCAGGCTGGCCCGGGGGACAGACCACCAGCCTCTCCATCCCCTACGCTGCCGGGGGCGCATCGGACATCGTCGGCCGCATCGTCACCCAAGGCTTCGCCGAGCAGACCGGCGGCAACTTCATCATGGAGCACAAGCCCGGCGCCTCGACCACGCTCGCCGCGCGACACGTCGCGAGGTCCCGGCCCGATGGCTACAGCCTCCTGCTCGGCACCAGCGTCACCTTCACCATGGCGCCCTTCGCCCTGCGGAACCTCGGCCATGATCCGTTGAACGACTTCGCCCACATCACGCAGGTTGCCGATACGCTCTTCATCATGGTCGCGAACCCGCGGTGGGAGAGCCTCGATCATGTGCTGTCCGAAGCGCGGCGCCGCCCGGGCGCGATCTCCTACGCCACCTGGGGCGTCGGCAGCAGCGTCCACCTCGCCATGCTGGACCTGACGCAACGGACGGGGACCGAGATGCTCCATGTTCCGTTCAACGGCCCCCCGCCGGCCTTGATCGAGACCATCGCGGGGCGGACGGATGTCATGATCTCGACCTACGGCCCGGCGAAGCCCCATGTCGATGCGGGCCGGCTGCGAGCCATCGGCGTGCCCATGGCGGCGCGCGCGCCCGCCCTGCCCGATGTCCCGACCCTGGCCGAACTCGGGCAGCGCGGCTTCGAGGTCGGCGGCTGGTTCAGCCTGCAGGCGCCGCGCGACACGCCGAAACCCATCATCGACCGGATCAACGACCTCGCGAGGGAATGCCTCGGCACGCCGGCGACGGCGGAGATCTTCGCTCGGTCGGGCCTGGTGGCCTCCGAACCGGGCCCCGAGGCCCTGCTCGCCCGTATCCGGCGGGACCGCGAGGTGAACCAGGCGCTGATGGAACGTGCCGGCATCCGGCCAGAATGACCCCCGCGGTGATATGACACCCGGGCTGGCGGCCCGCAGGTAGGATGCCGCCGCGGTGGAGGAGGCCGCGCCCATGTTCAGCCACGTCACGCTCGGCACGGACGACATCCGCCGCGCCGTCGCCTTCTACGACCCGCTGCTCAAGCTGCTTGGCCTGGCCCGGCAGGAATCGGACCTCGATCGCGGCTATGCCGGCTATGCGGCCGCGCCCGAGACCACGCCGCAATTCTGGATCCTGCTGCCGATCGACCGTGCACCGGCCTCGGTCGGCAACGGCGTGACCGTCGCCTTCGAGGCCGAGGACCGCGCGACGGTGGACCGCTTCCACGCCACCGCCCTGGCGCAAGGCGGGACGAATGAGGGCACGCCGGGCCTGCGCCCTCACTACCACCCTGACTATTACGGTGCTTATCTGCGCGACCCCGACGGCAACAAGCTCTGCTGCGTCTGCCACCGCCCCGAATAGGGGCGTGGCGCCAGCGGCTGAGCGGAGAGAACGCATGACCGATAAGCCCCATGGCCTTGGCCGCAACGCTTCCAACTACGGCGACCCCGCCTTCGCGCTCTATCTGCGCCGGTCCTTCGCCAAGTCCATGGGTTACTCGCAGGCGATGCTCGACAAGCCGGTGATCGGCATCGCGGACACCGCGAGTGACTACAACAACTGCCACCGCACCATCCCCGAGTTGATCGAGGCGGTGAAGCGCGGGGTGCTCGCGGCCGGCGGCCTGCCGATGGCGTTCCCCACGATCAGCATCTGCGAGCCGTCGCTGTCCCCGTGCTCAATGCATTACCGCAACCTGATGGCGCTCGACACCGAGACGATGCTGGCGAACCAGCCAATGGATGCAGCGGTGCTGGTGGGTGGCTGCGACAAGACGGTGCCGGCGCAACTGATGGGCGCGATCAGCTCCGGCACGCCCTCGGTCATGCTCGTCGTCGGTCCCATGCTGGCCCAGGCCTTCGAGGGCGAGCGCCTGTCGGCCTGCACCGATTGCCGCCGCTACTGGGCGCGCTATCGCGCCGGCGAGGTGACGGACGAGAAGATCAGCACGCTGGAAGGAAAGCTCGCGACGACGGCGGGGACCTGCGGCGTGATGGGCACCGCCTCGACCATGGCCTGCATTGCGTCCACGCTTGGCTTCATGCCGCTCGATGCCGCGAGCGCGCCGGCCGTGCATGCCGATCGCCTCCGCATCGCCGAGGAAGCCGGCGCCCAGGCGGTGCGGCTGATTCGCAACCCGGTCGCGCCACTGACGCTGATGACGCAGGGCAACCTCGACAATGCGGTGCGGGTGCTGCTCGCACTCGGCGGGTCCACCAACGCCATCGTGCATCTCGCCGCCATCGCCGGGCGCGCGGGACTGTCGCTCGACCTCAAGCGTCTCGATGCGTTGTCGGAGGAAACCCCAGTGCTGGTGGACCTGAAGCCCACCGGCGAGGGCTACATGGAGGACTTCCACAGCGCCGGCGGCATGCGCGCCCTGCTGTGGGAATTGCGCGACCTGCTCGACCTGACGACGAAGGATCTCGACGGCGTCTCGCTGGCGGACCGCATCGGCGACGGCAAGCATTTCGTCGATCGCCGCATCATCCGCGCGCGTGGCGAGCCGGTCTCCCCGGTCGGCGGGCTGGTCGCGCTGTTCGGTTCGCTGGCGCCCGACGGTGCGATCCTCAAGCGCAGCGCGGCGACGCCGTCCCTGTTCGAGACCGAGGCGCGCTGCCTGGTCTTCGACGGGCTGAAGGACCTGTCGGACCGCATCGACGACCCGGACCTCGACGTCACGCCGCAGGACATCCTGGTGCTGAAGAATGCCGGACCGCGCAGCCCCGCCGGCATGCCGGAAGCCGGCTACCTGCCGATCCCGAAGAAGCTGGCGCGGCAGGGCGTGAAGGACATGGTGCGGATGAGCGACTGCCGCATGTCCGGCACCGCCTTCGGGACGATCGTGCTGCACATCGCGCCCGAGGCCTCGGTCGGCGGCCCGCTCGCGCTGGTGGAGACCGGCGACCGCATCCGCCTGTCGGTGAAGAACCGCACGCTGGACCTGCTGGTGGATGAGGCGGTGCTGGCCAGGCGCCGCGCCGCCTGGACCGCTGCCCCGGCGCCAAAGCGCGGCTGGGACAAGCTGGTGCATGACCAGGTGACGCAGGCACCGCAGGGTGCGGACCTCGCCTTCCTGCGCGCGGCGCCTTGATCGCGCTGGTCGGCGCGACCGGGCGCTCCGGGGCCGCGCTGGCGCGCGCCCTGGCGGCGGCCGGCATCGCCTTCACCCCCGTCGCGCGCAGCGCGGGGAAATGGGCCGCGCTGGGCCTGCCCGGCGAGGCCCGCCCCGCCGATTTGCGCGACCCTGATGCGCTGAAGCGCGCCTTGGCCGGGGCGGACCGGGTGGTCAGTACCGCCCATGCGCGATGGACGCCGGCGCTGATCGCCGCGGCCGAGCCCCGCGCGTCCTTCGTGCTGATGGGATCGACGCGACGTTTCTCGCAATGGCCGGACGCGCATGGCGACGGCGTGCGCGCCGGGGAGGCCGCCTTCCTCGCCTCCGGCCGCAGCGGGGTGATGCTGCACCCGACCATGATCTATGGCGCGCAGGGGGAGGACAATGTTCGCCGCCTTGCCGCGTTGACCGCCCGGTTGCCCTTCGCGCCGCTGCCCGGTGGTGGGCGTGCGCTGGTGCAGCCGATCCACCAGGACGATGTGACGCGCTGCCTGGTCGTCAGCCTGTCGCGCGAATGGGACGGCGCGCAGACCCTGGTGATCGCCGGGCCGCGGCCCATGCCCTATCGCGACTTCCTGCGCGCGGTGTCCGCCGCGGCCGGGCTGCGCAAGCCTCTCATCGTGCCGATCCCCGCCCTGCCGCTGCGCGCGCTGGCGCCGCTGAGCCGGATCATTCCACGCATGCCCCACATCGGCGCGGATGAGATCCGCCGCCTGACCGAGGACAAAGCCTTCGACATCGGCCCGATGCGGAGCATCCTCGGCGTCGATCCCATGCCGCTCGACGAGGGCCTTGCCCTGACCTTCGCCCCGGCCCAAACCTCCGCCTGACAAGCCCCCCGGAGCCGATCCATGCCCGTCCATAATCGCATCGCCGACTTCCATGCCGAGATGACCGCCTGGCGGCGCGACCTGCACGAACATCCCGAACTCGCCTTCGAGGAGGTGCGCACCTCCGGCGTCGTCGCCGACAAGCTGCGCGAATTCGGCTGCGACGAGGTGGTGACCGGCATCGCCAAGACCGGCGTGGTCGGCGTGATCCGCGGCAACAACGCGGCATCCGGGCGGGCCATCGGCTTGCGCGCAGACATGGACGCGCTGCCGATCCTCGAGGATAGCGGCGTTCCCTATGCGTCCAAGACGCCGGGAAAGATGCATGCGTGCGGCCATGACGGACACACCACGATGCTGCTGGGTGCGGCGAAGTACCTCGCCGAGACGCGCAACTTCGACGGCACCGTCTATGTCATCTTCCAGCCGGCCGAGGAGAATTTCGGCGGCGGCGAGGTGATGGTGAAGGAAGGGCTATTCGAGCGCTTCCCGATGGAACGCGTCTTCGGCCTGCATAACTGGCCCGCGGCACCCGCCGGCACCTTCCTCTGGCGCGAGGGGCCGGTCATGGCCGCCGTCGCCAACCTCGAAGTCACTATCACCGGCAAGGGCGCGCATGGCGCCATGCCGAACAACGGCAACGACCCGATCGTGATCGCCGCCGCCATGGTCCAGGCGCTGCAATCCATCGTCGCGCGGAATGTCGAGCCGGTGGAAGGCGGTGTCATCACCATCGGCCACATCAATGGCGGCCACACCTACAATGTGATCCCCGAGCAGGTGACGATGCTCGGCACGGCGCGCTGGTTTGCGCCGGAGGTCGGCGACCTGCTGGAGAAGCGTTTCCTCGAGACCGTCAACGGCATCGCCGCGGCCTTCGGCGCCACGGTGGAGGCGAAGTTCATCCGCCTCTACCCCGCGACGATCAACGAGGTGGCGAGCGTGCATCTCGCCGCCGATGCGGCCCGCGCCGTGCAGGGCGAGGCCCGCGTCCAGCCGCTGCCGAAGCCGACCATGGGCGGGGAGGATTTCTCCTTCATGCTCAACGCCAAGGATGGTGCCTATCTGATGCTCGGCGGCGGCCGCACGGCGACGGACGCCAACGTCCATCACCCGAAATACGACTTCAACGACGAGATCCTACCGGTCGGCGCGTCCTGGTGGGCGTCGCTGGCGGAACGGCTGCTGCCGCGCCAGGGCTGAAGGATCGCGCCGCGTTAGGCGGCCGGAAACCAGACGGGGGCAAAGGTCCGGGTGGCAACACCCTGACCGGAGGCCCCGATGGCCCGCCCCACCGCGCGCTTCGATGCCTGGCCCCTGCTGCCGCGGAGCACGGACGGCCGGCGCCCCGCCGATGAACCCGCCCAGGCGGCCTTCGTCGCCGTCGCCGGACTTGCCGCGCTGTTCCTGCTGCTGCGCTGGGCGCCGGCCGGCGACGCGCTTGCGGCGGAGGTCGCGCAGCTCGTGGCGCTGTGGGGGTGCCTCGGCGGCCTCGCATTGGTGCTGGTCCTGACGGCGCTGCTGGTCGGTGTAGCCGTGGTCACGCCGATGATGCCGATGCCTGGCGGCGTTAAGGATGTCGCCCTCACGGTGTTCGACCATGCGGTGCATCTGGCGCTGGTGCTGACCGCGGCGGGCGTGCTGGGCATGGTCGTGCTGCACGGCACCGTCCCCGGCCCGGCGTTCTGGTTCGCCGGTCAGGCGCTGCTGCTCTGGGGGTGCCATCGCACGCGGCTGTGGCTGGCGGGGCAATCCGCCGCCTGACCCAAGGGGAATACCCTTCCAGGCGCGGCGGCCAAGCGACCATCGCATGCTCCGCCACCCTCTGCCCGGAGCAGGCATTCGCTATTTTTTCCAACCACTTGCGGCACCGCGCGTCCTGGCGTTCCCCTGCGCCGAACGCGAGGAGCCAGACCATGCCGCATGACGGTCACGACCATCCCTCCATTCCCGAGGATGGCTGGAAGCACAGCGGCGTCCGGGTCATCCCGGGCGACAGCCTGGACACCAACACCGCGCAGACGCCGGGGATGAACCGCGCCGCCGCGATCAACGCCGCGCGCGTCGGCGCGCAGAAGATCTGGGCCGGCACCGTCCACATCCACCCCGACGCCAAGACCGGCGCGCACCACCACGGGCATCTGGAAAGCGTGATCTATGTGGTGAAGGGCAAGGCACGGATGCGCTGGGGCGAACACCTGGAATTCGTCGCCGAGGCCGGCCCCGGCGACTTCATCTACGTGCCCCCTTATGTGCCGCACCAGGAGATCAACGCCTCGGCCGAGGAGACGCTGGAATGCGTCCTCGTGCGCAGCGACAACGAGGCGGTGGCGATCAACATCGACATCGAGCCGGTGGAGAAGCCGGAGACGGTGCTCTGGATCGATCCGATCCATCGCGCGCCCGGGGCGTAGGCGCCCCCCATGCCCTGCCGCCGCGGCGGCAGGGCAGCCGGCGATGATCAGGCCGGCCAGCAACGGCGCTGCGTCGTCATCCGCCCGATCTTCTCCCAGTCATAGACGACGCCAAGGCCAGGCCCGGTCGGCACCGGGAAGCAGCCATCGGCACCGACCGCATCCAGCTGGTCCGAATAGTCGCAGGCATAGACATCGGCGATCGGGTTGCGCACGCCCGGCGCGACCAGCGACAACTCGTAGAAATTGGTGTTGCGGATCGCCGCCATGAGGTGCCGCTGCGCGGGCCCGGCCGAGTGCAGTTCCAGGTCCAGGCCGAAGGCCTCGGCGAGATGGGCGGTCTTCATCGTCCCGGTGATGCCGCCATCATATTCCGGGTCGGCGCGCAGGAAATCCGTCGCCCCCTCCGTAATCCAGGCCACCTTCGCTTCCAGCGTGCGGACGTGCTCGGTCAGCAGCAGCGGCGTGCGGATCAGCTCGCGCAGCCGGCGATGCGCGGTGGGTGCGGTGCCCATGTCCTGGAACGGGTCCTCGTACCAGAAGTATCCGGCCTCCTCGCAGGCGCGCCCGACATGCAGCGCATCGGCGAAGCTGCGCAGCGTGCAGGCGGGGTCAATCATCAACGCCATGTCGTCGCCGACCGCGCGGCGGACATGGAGCACATTCGCCGCCTCCTCGCGCGGATCGCCTTCACCCCAGCCGTGGATCTTGAAGCCGGCATAGCCGAGGTCGCGGCACTGCACGGCGAAATCGCCGAAGGCTTCCTTCGACGACAGCACGCCATTGCGGTCGGCGTGCGTCGTGCTGGCATAGGTCGGCAGCCGCTCCCGCCAGCCGCCGAGCATGCGCGAGATCGGCTGCCCCACCGCCTTGCCCGCCAGGTCCCACAGGCAGACATCGATGGCGCAGAGGCCGATCGCGCCGAGATGTCGCTGCGACCAGCGCAGCGCATGCCAGATGCCTTCGCGCGCGAAGGCGTCCTGCCCGATCAGGCGCGGCGCCAGCGCCGCGACCTGGGACACGATGGCCGGGTTCTTGCCGCTGTGCATCGGGCAGTATTCGCCCCGCAGCCCGCCCGCCGTGGTGATGACAAGGCAGAAGGCGGAGACCTTCTCCACCCCGCCGGGCCGGCAGCACAGCGCGCCGTGCAGGTCGCGACCGAAGCCTTCGACCTCATAGGTGAATTCATGCAGCTCGACCCGGTCGATGCGGGATGCCGCCTGAGCCATGGGCGGGCTCATTCCACGCGGATCCCGGCAGCGCGGATCACTTCGCCCCAGCGGGCGAATTCTCGTCGTTGGAACACCCCGAACTCCTCCGGTGACATGCCGGACGGCACCCCGCCCAGTTCACGGATGCGCGCCGCCACCTCCGGCCTGCGGATCGCCGCACCCGCCGCCGCGCCGAGCCGCGCGACGATCGCGGGGTCCGTCCCCGAGGCGACGAACAGGCCATACCAGGTCAGCGACGTCGCGCCGGGCAGGCCGAGCTCGGCCATGGTCGGCACATCCGGCAGCAAGTCGCTACGTGTCTCCCCGGTCGTAGCGAGGGCGCGCAACCGGCCCTCCCGCACCATGGGCAACAAGGCGAGCGGATCGCCGAAGGTCAGGTTGACCCGGTTCTCCAGCAGGTCCGGCACAAGCTGCGCGAAGCCGCGCGCGTAGTGGATGATGTCGAAGCGCACGCCCGCCGCCTGTTCGAACAGCACGGCCGAGAGATGTTGGGAGGAGCCGAGCCCGCCCGTGGCCGCGGTGATGCCGCCAGGCCGCGCGAGTGCCGCCGCACGCAGTTCCGCGACGTTCGATACGCCGAGCGACGGGTGCACCGCGAGCAATTGCGGCACGGTCGCAATCAGCGTCACCGGCGCGAAATCCACCACCGGGTCATACGGGAAGCGCGGGTAGATATGCGGGTTCGTCGCATGGGTGCTGAAGGTGCCGGTCAGCAGCATGCCGCCGTCGGCCGGGCCCTTGGCGACGAGTTCCGCCGCGATGGCGCCATTCGCACCGGTCCGGTTCTCCGCGACGAAGGGCTGGCCCAGCGCGTCGCCGAGTTGCTGCGCCATCAGCCGCGACAGGATGTCGGTCGCCGCCCCCGGCGCGAAGGGAATGATCAGCCGGACCGGCCGGCTGGGATAGGCCTGCGCCTCGGCCCGGCCCGTCAGGGCGGCACCTAGCGCCAGCCCCGCGGCGACTGCGCGTCGTGTCAGCATGCGCGACATCCTTCGCTGTGGAACGTTTCCATCCTGCCGGTGAGCCGGCGTCGCCAGCATGCTGTCTGACAGCTTTACAGGCAAGCCTCTTCACAAAATGGACCCGGCCATGGCAATGCACGGCCATGGCCCGCCCCTTCCCCGTCGCCGCACCGGTGCGCCGGCTGCGCCTCTATGAGGAGATCGCCGCCAGGGTGGCGGCCTTCATCCTCGACCACGACGTACCCGCCGGCGGCCGATTGCCCGCCGAAGGCGAGATCGCCCGAAGCCTCGGCGTCAGCCGGCCGGCGGTGCGGGAAGCGATCGTGGCGCTGGAGACCGCCGGCATCGTCATCGCCCGCAGCGGCGGCGGGCTGTTCGTCCTTCGCCGGCCGCGGCGTGGGGCACCATTGCCCTGGGCGCGCCGCGGCGACCCTGGCCCCGGGCCACGCGAACAGCTGCGCGCCAGGCTGCTGGTCGAACCGGAGATCGCCGCCGAGGCCGCGCGCGTCGCGACCCCGGCGCAGGTGGAAGCCCTCGACGAGGCCGCGCGCAGCATCGCGGCCGCCGCCGCTGCCGGCCTGCCCTTCGCCGAGGAGGCCGTCGAGTGGCACATCGCCCTGGCCGAGGCGGCGGGCATCGCCCCGCTCGCCGAGTTCATGCCCCGGCTGCTCGATAGCACGCAGCATGCGATGTGGCGGACCATAAGGGCGAAGTCCGAAACCGACACGCAGGCATCGGCCCGCACCGGCGTTCGCGAAAGGCTGGTCGCCGCGCTGAAGGCGCGCGACCCGGACGCCGCGCGCCGCGTCATGCGCGAGCATCTCGAAGCCGTCGAGCACAGCGCCTTCGGCGAGGTGGAAGAGGCCTGACCGGCGGCGGCACGGCGAAGGCCTGGGCGCCAGCAAAGCCAGCATCAACAGCGGGCGCACCAGGCAGGCTCCATTGCGCGCGTCCCGCCTCCGGGAAAGACTGATCCACAGAAACGGTGATCGGGAACCCGCAACATGCGTCGCCTTGCCGCCCTGCTGCCGCTGCTCGCCTGCCTCGCCCAGCCCGTTGCCGCGCAGCATCTGCGCATCGGGCTGACCTCCGACCCGGATGTGCTGGACCCGACGCTGTCGCGCACCGTCACCGGCCGCCAGGTCTTCGCCGCCATGTGCGACAAGCTGGTGGACATCAACGAGAGGCTGGAAATCGTCCCACAGCTCGCCACCGCCTGGCGCTGGGCGGAGGACGGCCGCGCCCTGGTCTTCACGCTGCGCGAGGGTGTGCGCTTCCACGACGGTGAACCCCTGACCGGGGAGGCGGCGGCCATCGGCCTGCGCCGGCACATTGAGACCCCGGCCTCGACCCGCAAGGCGGAGATGGGGCCGGTGACGGAAGTCGTCGCGACCGGCCCGATGGAGGTCACGCTCCGCCTGTCGGAACCCTTCGCACCGCTGCTCGCGGCCTTGGCGGATCGCGCCGGCATGCTGGTATCGCCGCGCCAGGCGCGCGTCACCGGCGCGGATTTCCAGCGCGAGCCCGCCTGCGCCGGCCCCTTCCGTCTGACACGGCGCATCGCGCAGGACCGGATGGAGCTGGAACGCTTCGACGGCTACTGGGATCGCGCCAGCATCCATGCCGAGCGCATCACCTATCGCCCGATCCCGGACGCGACGGTGCGGCTCGCCAATCTGCGCGCCGGGGCGCTCGACGTGATCGAGCGCGTCAGCCCATCCGACGTCGCCGATCTGCGGCGCGACCAGCGGGTGCGGGTGGTGCAGGCGCCCTCGCTCGCGACCTTCTACATCGCGATCAATGTCGCGAATGGCGCGCGGTCGCAGACGCCGCTCGGCCAGGATGCGCGGGTGCGGGAGGCGCTGGAACTCGCCATCGATCGCCAGGCGTTGGTCAATGTCGCCTTCGAGGGGCTGTGGCTGCCGGCGAACCAGGCCGTGCCGCCGGATCATCCCTTCTATGCGCGATCCGTCCCGATGCCGGCGCGCAACGTGGCGCGCGCCCGCGCCCGGCTGCGCGAAGCCGGCCACCAGCGCGTGCGGATCAGGCTGTCGGTGCCCAACACCACCGACTACCAGCAATCCTCCGAAGTGATCCAGGCGATGGCCGCCGAGGCCGGCATCGACATCGAGATCCAGCTGATCGAGACGGCGACGCTGCTGAACCAATGGACCGCCGGGGATTTCGAGGCGCTGATGATCCAGTGGTCAGGTCGCGCCGACCTGGATGGGAATCTCTACGCCTTCTATGCCTGCGGCGTGCCGCTGAATGGTGGGCGCTACTGCAACCGCGACGTCGATGCGGCGATGACCGAGGCGCGCCGCAGCGTCGATCCGGCGGTGCGCGCGGCGGCCTATGATCGCGCGGCGCGGCAATACCTCGCGGATCGGCCCTACATCAATCTCTGGCAGCCCTTGACGCTGCATGGCGTGGGTGCGTCGATCCAGGGATTGCGCGCGGTGCCGGACGGCCTCATCCGTGTGCAGGGCCTTCAGGGTGCCAGGGGATGAAGCGGACATGACGGATACGATGCGGGCGGCGGTTGTCACGACCGAGGGCGTGCAGGTGCTGGAGGTGCCGCGCCCAACGCCGGGACCGGAGGAGGTGCTGGTCCGCGTCCGTGCCGCGACGCTGAACCGTGCCGACCTTGGTGTCGCCGCCGGCGGCTCGCATGGCGCAATGGGTGGGGCCGGGACGATCCTCGGCCTCGACTTCGCGGGCGAGGTCGCCGCCGTCGGCAGCGCGGTGAAGCACGTGAAGGCCGGCGATCGCGTGACCTGTTCGGGTGCCGGCGGCTACGCCGAATACGCCATCGCCGACATGGCGCGCGTGCAGCCGGTGCCGGATCGCAACCTGTCCTGGGAGGAAGCGGCGACGCTGCCGGTCGCGCTCGCCACCATGCATGACGCGGTGGTGATGAATGGACGGCTCGCCAAGGGCGAGAGCGTGATGATCCTCGGCGCGTCGTCCGGCGTCGGCATCATGGGCATGCAGATCGCGAAGTTCATGGGCGCGTCGCTGGTGGTCGGCACCTCGACCGACCACGACCGCCGCGCGCGGTTGAAGGAATTCGGCGCCGATGTCGCGGTGAATACGCGCGATGCGGATTGGGCCGACCAGGTATTGGCCGCTACAGGTGGCAAGGGCGTGAACCTGGTGGTGGACCAGATCAGCGGCCCGACCATCAATGCGGCGATGCGCTGCACGGCGATCCTGGGGCGCATCGTCAATGTCGGGCGGCTCGGCGGCAGCAGGGGCGAGTTCGACTTCGACCTGCATGCCACGCGGCGCATCGCCTATATCGGCGTGACGCACCGCACGCGGTCGCGCGACGAGATCCGTGCCGAATACGCCGCGATGCGCCGCGACCTGTGGCATGCCGTGGAGGAAGGGAAGCTTAGCATCCCGATCGATCGCGTCTTCCCGCTGAACCTGGTGGTGGAAGCACTCGGCCACATGAAGGCCAACAAGCATTTCGGCAAGATCGTGCTGTCGGTCTGAGGGAGATGCGCCATGCATGACCTGGTGATCCACGGCGGCACGGTGGTGGACGGCACCGGTGCCGCACCCTTCGAGGCCGATGTCGCCGTGCAGGGCGGCCGCATCGTCACAGTCGGCAAGGTCGCCGATCGCGGCGCGGAGGAGATCGACGCGAAGGGCCTGCTCGTCACGCCCGGCTTCGTCGATATCCACACGCATTACGACGCGCAGGCGTCGTGGTCGGAGCGACTGATCTCGTCGTCGATCAACGGCGTCACCACCGCGCTGATCGGCAATTGCGGCGTCGGCTTCGCGCCGTGCCGGCCGGAACGGCGCGACATGCTGGTGAAGCTGATGGAAGGCGTGGAGGACCTGCCCGAAGTCGTGCTGACGGAGGGTCTGCCCTGGTCTTGGGAATCCTTCCCCGACTACATGAACTTCCTAGGCAGCCGCCGCTACGACACCGACATCGCCGCGATGGTCACCCATGCGCCGCTGCGCGTGCATGTGATGGGTGAGCGCGCCGAAGCCCACGCCGAGGCAACCGAGGCCGAATGCCTGGAGATGGCGCGGCTCGCCGCTGAAGGGCTGGCGGCGGGTGCGGTCGGCATTTCGACTTCGCGCGCGCTGGCGCACCGCACGCTGGATGGGCGGCACATCCCGACCCTCGGCGCGCCGGAGGCCGAACTCGAAGCCCTGGCGCGTGCCCTGCGCGCGCATGGCAGCGGCTGGCTTCAGGTGATCTCCGACTTCGACGACCCAGCCGAGGAGGAGTTCGCCCGGCTGCGCCGCGTCGCCGCGGTAGCAGGGCGTCCCCTCACCTTCTCCCTGCTGCAGCGTGAATCGAAGCCGGGCTTCTGGCGCTGGCTGCTCGATCGCGTCGAGGAAGCCAATACCGCCGGCGTGCCGATGTTCGGCCAGGTGATGGGCCGGCCGGTCGGGCTGATGTTCGGCTTCGAATTGTCGCAGCATCCCTTCCTGACAAGGCCGTCCTATCGCGAGGTCGCGCATCTTCCGCTGCCCGAGCGCGTCGCCGCCCTGCGCGACCCGGCGCGGCGCGCGCGCATCCTGGCCGAGCCGACCGACGATGCCGGGCTGAAGGTGCGGCTGAACAACTGGGACAAGATCTTCTCGCTCGGCGACCCGCCCGATTACGAGCCGCCGCCCGAGCGTTCCGTCGCCGCCATGGCGGCCGCGCGCGGCATGACGGCCGAGGCGCTGTGCTACGACCTGATGCTGGAACGCGACGGGCGCGCCATCCTGAACCGGCCATTGCTGAACTATGCCGATGGGGACCTGACCGCGATCCGCGAGATGATGACGCATCCGCACACGCTGATGGGTCTCGGCGATGGTGGGGCGCATGTCGGCTACATCTGCGATGCGTCCTGCATGACGCATATGCTGGTGCATTGGGCACGCGACCGGCAGCGCGGACCGAAGCTGCCGGTCGAGCAAGCGGTAAAGCGCATCAGCCGCGACAATGCGATGGCGATGGGCCTTGCGGATCGCGGCGCGATCGCCGCCGGGCACAAGGCCGACATCAACGTCATCGACTTTGCCCGGCTGCGGATGCGCGCGCCGGAGATGCATTACGACCTGCCGGCCGGTGGCAAGCGGCTGGTGCAGAAGGCGGAAGGCTATGTCGCGACGGTGCTGTCGGGTGCCGTCACCTATCGCGAGGGGGAGGCAACCGGGGCACTACCCGGCCGCCTCGTCCGCGGGCCGCAGGCGCCTGCCTAGGACCAGACCTGCGCCGGCGTCAGGGGTTTCGCGATCAGCCCCTGCGCCGCGCAGAACCGACCGGCCAGCGCGATCGCCGGGGCCAGCGCATCCGGCGTCGACAGCGATGCCGCGAAGATGTGCCGCAGCCCGTCCATCACCGCCGCGTCGCGCGCCAGTTCCGACTTCACCACCACGAGGTGATTTACCGGCCTGAAGCCGTAACGCGCATGGAAGTCGCGGCCGGCGGCGGCCGGGTCGGGGAAGACCGTCCGCATGCCCTCCGGCACCTCGAAGCCGAAGATCGCGGCGTCCAGGTCGCCGCCGCGCAGCATCGCGGCGATATCGCTGCCCGGTGCTGCGCGGGTCACGAAGGGCGGGTCGCGGAAGGTCGGCACATGGGCGTCCTCGAAGGTCGTCCAGGCGATGGACTCCGACGGGACGTCATGGCTGTCCGCCAGCACGCCGCGGAGCCACATCCCCGTCGTCTGGCTGTAGGCGCGCACGCCGACGCGCTTGCCTTTGAGATCGGCGGGGCCCCGGATCGGGCTGTCCTTCGGGCAGACCAGCGCGCCTTCCTGGTATCGTTCAGCCATCACCACCGGCAGCAGCGTGATGGGGATGCCGGCCTCCTTCGCCATCAGGAAGGTGGCGATGGCCATTTCACTGACATCGAAGCGCAGTTCCCGCACCATGGGCGCGAAGGCCATGTTGATCGGCTTAATCGTCGCGCGATCGAGCCGCACCGCGGCACTTTCCGCCAACGCGGCCGTATGGGGGTATTCGCCGATCGCGGCCGTCAGAACGCACTGGCTCATGCGCCGACCTCCGCGAAAAAGGCCTCGACCTTCGCATTGAAGGCCGCCGCATGCTCGAAATGCCCCGAATGCCCGGCCTGCGGTAGCGGGGAGACGCGTGCGTCCGGGATCACCGCCGCCATGGCCTGCGGCGCGAAGGGCGGGATGACGACATCCTCCTCGCAGGGCACGAACATCACCGGCGTGTTCGCCGCGGCGAAGGATTCCGGCGGGCGCGTGCGCGCGGCGTGCAGCCTGGCGCGCACCGCCTCCCGGTCGAAGCCCTGCGACAGGCCGTTGATGTGCGTGTAGAGCTGGTGCAGCGCGGGCTGGTCCTCCGCCATGCGCGCACCGCCCGCGGGCAGGATGTTGCGCGACAGCAGCGCGCTGCGCGCCTCCGCACTCTCCTTGCTCCAGACCGGCAGGCGCGAGCGTTCCGGTTCGCGCATCTGCCGCGGGTCGAGCGAGCCGGTGGTCGCCGCCAGCACCAGCGCTTTCACACGGCCCGGGCGCAACAGCGCGTATTCCACACCGGACCAGCCGCCCATGGACTGGCAGACCATGCGGATGTCGCCGAGCTTCAGCTCATCGACCAGCGCCGCGACGTCGCTCGCATACTCCGCTGGATCGGGCCCGCCTCCCGGCGCCGTCGAGGGAAAGAAGCCACGATGGGAAAAGGCCACGCAGGTGTAGCGCGTCGCGAAATTCGCCACCTGCTGCCACCAGGAGAACAGGCAGCCGCCGAGGCCATGGGCAAAGACAATCGCCGGCCCCTGCCCCGTGACCTCGTAGCGAATGCGCGCATCGGGCCGTTCGATCCAGCCGGCGCGGCGTGGCGGTGCGGCGAAGGTCATGCCAGCGTCTCCACGACATGGGGGAAGACGGATTGGAAGCCCTCGCCCCAAGTGATCTTCTTGTCGGAATTGCGAGCGGCCTGCGCGCCGCGCTGCTGGGCCACGCGGGTGTAGTATTCCCAGAGGTGCTCCTGCCCCTCCATGCATTCGATCGCCGCGCGCTTCTTCGGCCACACACTGCCGATGTCCAGCAGCATGTCCGGCTTCCACCCGCATTGCTCGGGCTGGTGCGGCTCGAACAGGAAGACCGGCGGCGCGCCCAGCACCTTCTGCCCGGGATTGTGTCCATGCGCCTGCGCAGTGATGCGGGCGTGCTGCGCGAAGTCCGTCACCGCCGGATGATCGCGGTTGTAGATGTCCTCCTTGCTGTGGGTCAGCACGAAGTCGGGATGAATGTCGCGATAGACATCGACCAGGCGGAACAGCGAGTCATTGGTCAGCGTGATCGGGTAGTCGCCTAGGTCCCAGAACTGGATGTCGTGCACGCCGAGCACCTCGGCGGCCTTCTTCGCCTCGACCTCGCGCGATGCCTTCACGCGATCCAGCGTCATCCCCGGCACGCGCCACAGCTTCGCGGATTCGCCGCGCTCACCATAGGACAGGCAGATCACCGTGACCTTCCAGCCCTTGTCGGCATGCAGCGCGATGGCGCCGCCGCAACGCCAGACGAAATCGGCCGAATGGGCGCTGACGACAAGGGCGGTTCTGGACATGCGTTTCCTCCGGTGGCCTGGGCCTGATGGCCGCAGTCTGGCGGCAGGGCGCGCGCGCGCCTAGGCTGCGGAGGGTAGAAAACACCAGGAGCCGCCACCCCGCCATGGCCAGCACGCCCGACACCTTCGACTATGTCATCGTCGGCGCCGGCGCCGCCGGATCGATCCTGGCCGCGCGACTGACCGAGGATCCGGGTGTGACCGTCTGCGTGCTGGAAGCGGGCCCGCCGGACCGCAATCCGTGGATTCACATTCCCGCAGGCTTCATCAAGACGCTGGTTGATCCGGCCGTCACCTGGCAGTTCAAGACCGAACCGACCGAGCGGACGGGCGGGCGCGGAATCGCGACCACCCAGGGGCGGACGCTGGGCGGGTCATCCTCCGTCAATGGCATGATCTACAATCGCGGCCAGCCCGGGGACCTGAATTCCTGGGCGCAGCGCGGCAATCGCGGCTGGGGCTATGAGGATTGCCTGCCCTACTACATGCGGACCGAGAAGCGCATCGGCTTCGGCCGGGACGATCGCCGCGGCAAGCAGGGCGGGCTGCCGGTCACCGACATGGACTGGATCCACCCGCTGTCGGAGGCCTTCCTGGAAGGCTGCGTCGCCGCCGGCCTGCCGCGCAACCCCGACTACAACAGCGGCGACCAGGCGGGCGTGGGATATTTCCAGCGCGGCATCCAGAAGGGCTGGCGCGTCTCGGCGGCACGCGCCTTCCTCAAGCCGGCGATGGCACGGAAGGAGTTGGAAGTCCGCACCAATGCACGCGCCTGCGGCATCATCTTCGAAGGCAAACGCGCCGTGGGCATCCGCTACATCTCGCAACGCGGCGGTGCCGTGACCGAGGTGCGTGCGCGGCGGGAAGTGATCCTGTCGGCCGGCACGGTGAATACGGCGCGGCTGCTGCAGGTCTCAGGCATCGGGCCGGCCTCGACGCTCGCGCGCATCAACGTGCCGGTGTTTCACGAATTGCCGGTCGGCGAGAATTTCCGCGACCACTACGCATCCCGCGTCGTCATGCGCGCGCGCGATGGGGTGGAGACGCTGAACCAGCTCGCCAAAGGCTTCAAACTGGCGCAGCAGGTGACGCGCTGGGCGATGGGCAAGCCGTCCATCCTCGCCACCGCGCCGTCGCATGTGCACATCTTCTGGAAGTCCTTCGAGGGGCTGGACGAGCCGGACCTCCAGGGCGTCTTCACCCCCGGCTCCTATGCCGAGGGCAAGGTCTATGTGCTGGACGATTACCCGGGCTGCACCGCCGGCGCCTGGCAGCACCGCCCGGAAAGCACCGGCTGGGTCCGTGCGAAGACCGCCGACGTCTTCGACGATCCCGAGATCCAGCCGAACTACCTGAGCAACGAGATGGATCGCCGCGTCCATCTCGGCGGCATCCGCCTGATCCGCCGCCTGCTGAACACGCCCCAGATGCAGAAGCTGCTGGAACAGGAAGTGCTGCCCGGCGTGAACATCGAGCGCGACGATGAGTTGCTGGACTTCGCCTACAGGAATGGCTCCACCACCTACCACCTGATCGGCACCTGCCGCATGGGGCCGGAGACCGACACCTCGTCCGTCGTGAATGACCGGCTGCAGGTGCATGGGCTGGAGGCGCTGCGGGTGATCGACGCATCGGTCATGCCGTCCATGACCTCGTCGAACACCTACGCCACGACGATGATGATCGCCGAGCGCGGCGCCGATTTCATCCGCGGCCGCCCGCCCCTCGCCGCCTGACCAGCCCCTTCGGCCCGATGCGTTGCATCGGGCCGGGAGCGCAAAGCGCGACCGCGCCCAACCCGCCCGCGGCCGCCAATGCAACAGTGCTCGGCGCGCGAGCCGAGCGGCGGACGCCGGCGCCGGCGCCTGAGGCCAAGAAAAGCCGGCCTCAGGCGGCACGCCTGAGACTGAAGCGCGCCCAGACATCCTCAAGCGCTGCCACCAGCCGGTCCATGTCGGCATCGCTGTGCACCGGGGATGGCGTGATGCGCAGCCGCTCCGTGCCGCGCGGCACGGTCGGGTAGTTGATCGGCTGGACATAGATGCCGTGCTCATCGAGCAGGACGTCGCTGATCGTCCGGCAGACCACCGGATCGTGCACCATCACCGGCACGATATGGCCCGGGTTCGGCAGATGCGGCACGCCGGCCGCATCCAGCCGCCGCCGCAGCGTCGCCACGCGCTCGTGCAGCCGCGCACGTTCCGCATCGCTCCCGCGCAGATGCTCGATCGCCGCGCGCGCCCCGGCGGCGATGGCCGGCGGCAGCGCGGTCGAGAAGATGAAGCCCGAAGCGAACGACCGCACGAAATCCACCATCGCGGCGGACCCTGCGATGTAGCCGCCGATCACCCCGAAGGCCTTGGCGAGCGTGCCCTCGATCACCGTCAGGCGATGCGCGGCACCGTCGCGTTCCGTCACGCCGCCGCCGGTCGCGCCATACAGCCCGACGCCATGCACCTCGTCGCAATAGGTCATGGCGCCGAATTGCTCGGCCACGTCGCAGATGTCGTGGATCGGCGCGATGTCGCCATCCATGGAATAGACGCTCTCGAAGGCCACCAGCTTCGGCGCGGCGGGATCGAGCGCGGCCAGCACGCGGCGCAAATCGGCCACGTCGTTGTGGCGGAACAGCCGGCGGTCGGCGCGGGAATGGCGCATGCCCTCAATCATCGAGGCATGGTTCATCTCATCCGAGACGATCACGCAGCCCGGAAGGTGCGAGGCCAGCGTGGACAGCGACGCCCAGTTCGACATGTAGCCGGAATTGAACAGCAGCGCGGCCTCGGTCCCGTGCAACCCGGCCAGGGCCTGTTCCAGCAGCACATGCTCGTGGTTGGTGCCAGAGATGTTGCGCGTGCCCCCCGCCCCCGCCCCATACCGGTCGAGCGCCGCATGCATCGCCGCCAGCACCTTCGGGTGCTGGCCCATGCCGAGATAATCGTTGGAGCACCAGACCGTCACCTCGCGCGCCGTTCCGGCATCGTGGCGGATGGCGCGCGGATACTGTCCGGCCTGGCGCTCGATATCGGCGAAGACGCGATAGCGGCCCTCGCGGCGAAGGGTTTCGAGCGCGCTCCGGAAATGGGCCTCGTAGTCCATCACTGATCTCCGCGGGACCATTGCCCGCCATGCCGGGACAGCATCCGAGACGGGGCCACGCCCTGCCAGATGCAATACCTTTCCGCCCGGTGCCTTGACGCAGATCATGCTGCGGCGCGGTAAACATGAACTGCCGCCACGTCCCGAAACCCACGCCGGGGCGGCCATAATCCTCTTTGGCCCCATGCTCAAGGCCGATGGACACCCTCGCCACCATGACCATCTTGTCAGATCGTCAGAGCGCAGTATGCCGGCGGCGGACGATGCGCCAATGATAGGTGCCCGGACGAACCGCTGGAAAGGAACATCGGATGCGACGGATGATGCTTGCGGCACTCCTGGCCGCGACCACCGCAATCCCGGGACTGGCGATGGCCCAGTCAGGCGATGCGGCGGCCGGCCAGCGCGTCTTCAACCAGTGCCGCGCCTGCCACACCTCGGACCAAGGCGGACGCAACGGCGTCGGGCCCAACCTGTTCGGCATCGTCGGGCGCAATGCCGGATCGATCGCGGGCTTCCGGTACTCGTCGAACCTGCGCGAACTCGCCACCGGCGGCCTGGTGTGGAACGAGGACCGGCTGCGCGCCTATGTCACCAACCCGAAGGCGGTGGTGCCGACCGGCAGCATGTCCTTCCCCGGCATCCGCAACGAGACGCAGGTCAACGACCTGATGGCCTACCTCGCCTCGCTGAAGTAGTCAGGCGGCTGCCCGGCGCTGCCGGTAGGCCTTCAGCGACCCCGCATGCATCAGCCGGCCCGACAACGGCCGGCCGATGACCCGTTCGGCCAGGCGCGCCGCCTCGATCAGCGCCTCCAGGTCCACGCCGGTCTCGATGCCCATCTCGTGGCACAGGAAGACCATGTCCTCCGTGCAGATGTTGCCCGCCCCCTTCGCGTCGCCATGCCCGGCGAAGGGGCAGCCGCCGAGGCCGGCCACGGAACTGTCGAAATGGGACACGCCCATCTCCAGCGCCGCCAGCACATTGGCCGGGCCGAGGCCGCGTGTGTCGTGCAGGTGCAGCCCGACCTCGGCCTCCGGCGCCGCGTTGCGCAGCAGGCCGATGGCGCGGCGGATCGCCTGCGGATTGGCCCAGCCCATGGTGTCCGCGAGGTACAGCCTGGGTGTGGCCATGCCGCGCGCCTTGCATGTCTTCCAGGCCCAGACCAGTTCGCCGACGGCGCGTTCGGGCGCGACCTCGCCTTCGAAATTGCAGCCGAAGGCGGCCATGACCAGGGCGCGTTCCATCGCCACGCCGTCGGCGGCGTAGCGATCGAGCCAGTCATTCACCCGCCCGCGCATCTCCGCCGCAGTGCAGTTGTTGTTGCGCATGGCGAAGGCGTCGGAGGCGTAGAGTGCGATCCGCCCGGTGATGTGCACGCCGGGGCACGCGCGGGCGCGGTCGTAGCCGCGCTCATTCAGCCAGACGGCGTCGTAGCGCAGGCCGGGCTTGCGTTTGATGGCCGCGAACAGCGCCTCGGCATCGGCCATCTGCGGCACCGCCTTGGGCGAGACGAAGGAGGAGACCTGGATCTCCTCCAGCCCCGTCTCCGACAGCGCATCGACCAGCGTCGCCCGTTGATCGAGCGGGAAGCTGCCGCGTTCGATCTGGAATCCCTCGCGCGGACCTTCTTCATGAAAATGAACGCGCTTCGGCAGGTCGGACATGGCGTTTCCCCTGCCATGCGGGCAGCGCCGATTGACGTCGCGCGCCACCGCATGGACGTTGCTGCTTCGCCGCGCAGTATGCGGCCGCACCAAGCCCCCTGAAAGAGGGTGCCTGTCCGGAAGGAGTTCCCCATGTCCCGACCGATCGGTCGGCGTGCCGCGCTGGCCGCGCTCGCCGCCACCCCTGCCCTGCCCGGCCTCGCCCTGGCGCAGGCGGCCGACGGGCCCTGGCCGTCGCGGCCGATCCGCTTCATCGTCGCCTTCCCCGCCGGCAGCGGCACCGACACGAATGCACGCATCTTCGCCGAGGCGATGCAGGCCGAGCTCGGCCAGCCCATCGTGGTGGACAATCGCGGCGGCGCGAATGGCTTCATCGCATCGGAGGCGGTCGCTCGCGCCAGGCCCGATGGCTACACGTTCCTGTTCACCGCCAACACCACGCATGGGTCGAACCCCGCGCTGTTCCGCCGGCTGCCCTATGATCCCATCGCGGATTTCTCGCCCGTCGCGCTGGTCGGTCTCGGCGTGCTGCTGGTGGTGGTGAACAACGACCTGCCGATCCGCTCCATGCAGGATCTGGTCGCCTATGCGCGCGCCAATCCGGGCCGGTTGAACTTCGCGTCCGGCTCCGCTTCCTCCCGCGTCGCGGGGGAGATGTTCAAGTCGATGGCCGGGGTGGACATGGTGAACGTCACCTACCGTTCGAACCCGCTCGGCATCACCGACGTCATGGGTGGCGTCGCGCAGGTGATGTTCGTCGATGCCACGACCTCCGCCCCGCAGGCACGGGAGGGCCGCGTGCGTGCCATCGGCGTCACCAGCCGCCAGCGCACCCCGATCCTTCCCGACGTGCCGACCGTCGAGGAGCAGGGCTTCCCGGGCTATGAGATGCTGTCCTGGACGGCCGTGTACGGGCCGGCCGGCACGCCGGCGCCGATCGTCACGCGCATGAACCAGCTGATGAACGAGGTCATGGCCCGGCCCGCCATCGCGGAACGGCTGACCGCCACCGGCACGGTGCTGCGGCCGGGATCGCCTGACGCCCTCGCGACCTTCCAGGCCGCCGAGATCGACAAGTGGAAGCGCATCGTCACCGCCGCGGGGATCGAACTGCAATGAGCGAAGGTGTGCTTGCCGGGCTGCGGGTGGTCGAACTCGGCCAGGTGCTGGCGGGTCCCTTCGCGGGGGCGATCTTCGCCGATCTCGGCGCCGAGGTGATCAAGGTCGAGAAGCCCGATGGCGGCGACGATGCCCGCCAGATGGGCCCCGCCTTCCGCCACGGCGACGCGTTGAACTTCCACGAGTTCAACCGCGGCAAGCGGTCGGTCACGTTGGATTTGAAGTCCCCCGAGGGCGTCGCGGCGCTGCATGGGCTGCTCGAAGATGCCGACATCATGGTGCACAATCTCCGCCCCGGCGTGGCGGAGACGCTCGGCATCGGGCCGGAAGAGGTGACGGCGCGACATCCGCGACTGATCTACTGCGCCATGTCCGCCTTTGGGCATCGCGGCCCCGAAAGCCTGCGGCCGGGCTATGAACCGCTGCTGCAGGCCTTTGGCGGGCTGTCCTCGATCACCGGGGAACCGGATGGGCCGCCGGTGCGCATGGGAGCCTCGGTCGTCGACCAGGGCACCGGGCTTTGGACGGTGCTGGGCGCGCTGGCCATGCTGGAACGGCGCCACCGCACCGGGCGCGGCGGCGTGGTGAATACCTCACTGCTGGAAACGGCATTGCTCTGGGCCGGCCAGAAGATCAGCGGCTACGTCAACACGGGCAAGGTGGGGGAACGGCATGCCTCGGGGCATCCGAACATGGTGCCCTACCAGTCCTTCGACGCGGCGGACGGCCCGATCCTGGTGTGCTGCGGCAATGACCGGCTGTTCGCGCGCTTCGCGCAGGAACTCGGGCATGCGGAATGGATCACCGATCCGCTCTACGCGACCAACCGCGCACGGCTGGTGAACCAGGGCACGCTGCTGCCGATCATCGCGGCGCTGATGCGCGGGGTGAAGCGGGCGGAATGGCTCGACCGGCTCCAGCGGATCGGCGTGCCCTGCGCGCCGGTGAACTCGATCCCGGAGGTGCTGGCGGAACCGCAGGTGCAGGCGATGGACATGGTGCAGCCGGTGCCGGGTGAGGATTTCTCCCTGGTCGCGATGCCGCTGTCCTTCGATGGGCAGCGGCCGCGCATGCAGGGCGGCGCGCCGCGGCTCGGGGCGGACAACGCGACGGCGCTGAGAGCGGCGGAGTAGAGGCTACCCGGGCCCGCCAGGGTCGTGCCGCCATGCGGCTTCATCCAATCTGAAGCCCGATCCCAGGAGCACGCAATCCGATCAGGTGGTCCCACCTGATCGGTCATTGCTCCGGACCGGCGGCGGTCGCGCCGCCGCAGTGATCAGCCGACCTGGTGATATCCGCCGTATCCGAAATCGTCCCAGCCTGAGCCGGTCCAGGCGTGATCGTATTCGGTGCCAAGGCCGGATGTGCTGGTGGCATAGCGTCCCGCGCTGTAGGTCGCGAGCACTTGGCCGGTGGCGTCGTCGTCGTACCAGGTGGTGTAGGTGGCGCCTTCCGCGATGCCATAAGGACCGGTGAGGTCGGTGCCGTATTCGTACTCGCTGGAGATGACGTACTGGCCCCGGGCGGTCGTCCAGTTCTGGCCGGCCGCATAGTCGCGGCTATCGTCGTAGAAATGCCCGCCATAGACGTCGCCGGAATTCGCTACGAAGTACCAGGTGAAGTAAGAATCCGGCTGGTCGGCATCGGCCTGATGGTAGCCGGCATAGCCAAAATCATCCCAGCCTGAGCCGGTCCAGGCATGATCGTACTCGGTGCCCAGGCCGGTCTGGCTGGTGGCATAGCTGCCGCCGCTATAGGTCGAGAGCGTGCGCCCGGTCGCGGCGTCGAAGTACCAGGTGGTGTAGGTCTGGCCCTCGTTGATATGCGCGCCCGAGCCGAGGTCGTAGCCGTACTGGGATTCGGAGACGATCTCATAGCGGCCCGACGTCGTGGTCCAGGCATTCCCTGCGGCGTAGTCGCGGCTATCGTCGAAGAAGTGGCCGCCATAGACGTCCCCGCTGTTGGCGACGAAACGCCAGCCAAAGACGGAATCCGGAAGGTCGCCATCGGCTTGATGGTACCCGTTGGCGCCGAAATCATCCCAGGCGGAACCGGTCCACGCATAGTCGTACTCGCCACCGGGGCCAGTTCGGCTCGTGGCATAGGCGCCGGCGCTGTAGGTCGAAAGTGTCTGGCCCGAGGCCGCATCAGTGTACCAGGTCGTGTAGGTGGAGCCTTCGGTGAGGCCGGTGCTGCTGGTGAGATCGTAGTAGTATTGGTATTCACTCGAGATCACGTAGCGGCCGTAGGCAGTGGTCCAACTCTGGCCGGCGGCGTAGTCCTGGCTGTCGTCGTAGAAGTGGCCGCCCCAGCTATCTCCAGAATTTGCGACGAAATACCAGGTAAAGTACGAATCCGGCGTGGCCTCGCTCATCGACAGGGTGTAGCTGCCGGCATCGTCGTACCAGTAGGATCCAGCCGCGATGTAGTATGTCCCTGAGGTATACGGCGTATAATTCAGGAGTGCGTCATGGCCCCAACCAGATTCATCGTCATACGTAACGAGGTATCCTGCTGAATCCGTTATGGCGAATAGCGGATCGAGAAGCGTTCCGCCGTTCGAGTCCCACCCACGCATCGAGAATTGATATGTTTTCCCGGCACTGAGGTATGTCCGAAAGAAATCAATATCATCGTAATAGTCTATATTGCTGTATATGATCGAACCTTCACCGATCCACCCTGAGGTTCCTATGTGGTCGGCGTAAATATCAGTGCTCATTGATTATTGGTTCCCCGCAGCAATTATCCGAGACTCATTCAGCGCATGAACAGCCCGATTCTCTGCGCTTATGCGCATTGCTCGCGATCAGGCGCCCGGCTTCGAGCCCACTCGATCTATAAGTAAATTTTTAATTGTTGGAAAGTCGTATATTTTAGACATCACTAGGCGCGCTGCGAAACCGGGCGTGGCTGCTACTCGGCGCGCCGCCCACCCTGGGCGCGCCGCAGGGTGTCGTTGCAGCGCGTGTCGTCCCCGATGCCCAGCTCGATAGTTGGCAGGATGGCGAGCGGCGTCGAGACGAAGCCGAGCGCCGCGGCGATGCCGCCACGAATGCCGAGTTCGATGATCTCCGGCTGCACGACCGGATCGCGCAGCGTGCCGGTCACCAGCAGGTCGGTCGGCAGGGCCGCGATCGTCAGCCGCTTCGCCTGGCTGCGCACGCGCATGTCAAGCCTTTCCTGATCGAGCCGGACCGACCCCGCGCCGCTCAGCAGCGCATCCGTCGTTTCCAGCAGCAGCACGCGCGGCCGCAGCACCCCGCGCTGCAGGGCGAAATCGGCGACGAAGCATTCGATGCGGGTGCGCGAGGGCAGGCCCAGCGCCGAGAAGATCGCGTTACCGAGCCGCAGCCCCGACAGGTCCACCAGCACGGCCGAGAGATTGCCGCCTGTGGTGGCAAGGATCAGCGATCCGTCGCCACGCGCGAGCAGTTCCGCCGTTGAACGCCCTGTGGCGTCGATGCGGGCCCGCCCGGTCAGCGCGCCGCCACCTTCCGATCCGACGAAGCGCATGATGCGTGAGATATCGACGCGACGGAAATCGATCTGGCCCTGCATGTGCAGGGCGTCGCCAGCGACCGGGGTGAGCACCAGGTTGGCCGCGACCTCACCACGCCCGACACCGAAGGCAATTGGATGCAACGTGATGGTGCCGTCGATCAGTTCGAGTTCCGCCCGGAGATTGTCCACCGGCGCGGAACCGCCCACCACCTGCCGCGCGCGATAGGTCAGGTGCACATTCGCCGCTTCCAGCTTCGGGATGTTGACCGGCGCATCCGGCAGCACGCGCGAACCCTGCTGCGCTTGCCGCGTCGGCGTGCCACGCCCCGGCCGCCCGCCGATGAAGCCGGTGAGGTCGGCGAGATCGACGCGGCGCGACTGCAGCGCCGCGGTCACGTCGGGCCGCGTGCCGCGCGGGTCGATGGTGATGGTACCGCCCAGGTCGCTGTTGCCGACCCGCCCGGCCATCTCGGTGAAGCGAACCCGGGCATCGGCGTAGCTGAGCTTGCCCCGCACCTGGTAGCGCGGCGTCTGCGGAATCGGCACGCCGGTCAACGGCGTCAGCAGCGCCATGTCTGGTCCGGCGAGTTCCAGCGTCAGGTCCGCGCCGGCAAGGGCGAGTGCGTCATTCAGCGTGCCGGTCAGCCGGCCGCGGGTCGGACCATTGGCCAGCGTCAGGTCGATCGGCCAGGGCACGGTGGTGGCACCCAGGGCGAGCAGGGCGCCGCCGGTCAGTGACGCCGTCAGCGGCTGCGCGGCATAGGTGCCGCGCGCCTCGGCGACGATCATCGGCGCGCCGGAGGCATCGTCGCGTGTCTCGAAGCCGACCTCGAATTCCGCACGGAGGTGGTTGATGCCGACAAATGCCTGACCGCCCTGCACGCGCACCGCGCCGACGCGCAGCCTGGAGGGCTGCGGCGGCCCCTGCCCGGCCGGATCGCCGGCCGGTGCCGGCAGCGCCAGCGCATAGTTGTTGTCGCCTTCGCCGCGCGACAGCGCGGTGATGACCGGGGATTCCACGGTGACCGAAGGCAGCACGAGCACGCGGTTGCGCCGCGTCTCCGCGACATCGACATCGACGACGACACGCGCCGCGCGGGCAAAGGGCGGATCGGCCGGCCAGCCTTCAGGATTGGCGACGCGCACGTCCCCCAAGGTGATGCGCGTCAGCCCGAAGGACGGCGTGACCGAAACTGACCCGATGGAGACCGTCCGGCCGAGCGCGATGGACAGCCGCGTCTCCGCCATCGGGCGCGCGGCGAACCAGGCGACACCGGCAGCCGTGCCGATGATCAGCGCGAGGAACGCGATACCGCCAAAGGTCCATTTCGCCGCCCTGCGCCACATTGCGACCTCATCGGTTCAGGGTTCACCGAGGAGGACAACGCTTGTGGTGTCCGATCAGGTTCGCCGGCGCACGAAACTGTGAATGCCGGCGCTACTCCTTCTCGATTCCGGCCATCTGCACGACGCGGCCCCAGCGCTCGCGGTCCTCGGCGAGCATGCGGTCCATATCCTCCGGCGTGCCGCCGAGCGGTTCCGAGCCCCAGGACAGCAGCCGTTCCTGGATGGCAGGGGACTTCACGATGCGGTCGATCTCGGTCGCGAGGCGGCGGCGGATCTCGATCGGCGTGCCGGCGGGCGCGCCATAGCCCATCCAGGCATTGGCCTCGTAGCCAGGCAGCCCGGCCTCCTCCATCGTCGGCACATCCGGCAGCAGCGGAAAGCGGCGCCTGGTGCCGACGGCGAGCGGCACCAGTCGCCCGGAGAGGAAATCCTCGAGGAAGGCCGGCGCCTGTTCGATCACCAGTTGGATGCGCCCGGCGATCAGGTCGGTACGCGCCGGGGCGCCGCCGCGATACTGCACCATCTCCAGTTCCAGCCCGCCGGCCATGGCGCGGAACATCTCGACCGTCAGGCGGGAGGCCATGCCGGAGGTCGCGAAATTCAGGCTGCCCGGCTGGGCGCGGGCGCGGTCGATGAACTGCCGCACCGAGGTGATGCCGAGCGAGGCCGGGACCGTCATGACATAGGGGATATTCGCCACCATGCAGACGCCGCAAAGGTCGCGCGCGGGGTCATAGGGCAGGTTGCGATAGACATGCCCGTTCACCGCCATCGGCCCCGGACTGCCGGCCAGCAGCGTGTAGCCATCCGGCGCCGCCTTCGCGACGGCATCCGCCCCGATCACGCCGAAGGCGCCGGCGCGGTTTTCCACCACCACCTGCTGCCCAAGCGGCGCGCCGAGATTATCCGCCACCAGCCGCGTCATCAGGTCGGTGGTGCCGCCCGGCGCGAAGGGCACGATGACGCGGATCGGGCGTGTGGGGAAACTGCCCTGCGCGGCGGCGGGGCCGGCGAGGCCGATGGCGGCGGTGAGGCCCAGGGCCTGGCGGCGGGTGGTGCGGGTCATGTCGAGGCTCCGGCAGGAAGGTCGGGGGCCGGTCATTGCCGGCAAGGTCGTGACACTCGGCGCTCTCGGCAGGATACCAGCCGATTTGAATTCAATTTACAACCTCACCGGTCGCGCAGGGACCGCAGCAGGCGCGCGCCGGCGTCATGCACATGCAGCCGCAGCAGCAGGCCAAGCCGGTCGCCATCCCCTTCCCGCAACGCGGCGAGAATGTCGCGATGCTCGCGGTTCACCTGGTCGCGGCTGTTGGCGATCTGCCCGCCGAGGCGGATGTAGCGTTCCACGCGGTTGCCCAGCACGCCGAGCAACTCGCCCATGACGCGCCGCCCGCTCGCGGCGCGGATGCGGTCGTGGAAGCGGCGATTATGCTCCCCGAAGCCGCGGCCGCCTTCCGCCGTGCCGGCGGGCAGCATTTCCATGGCCGCGATCTCGGTCTCCAGCGCTTCGAGATCGGCCTCGGAGCGGTGCCGCGCCGCGGCCTGACCGATGCGTTCCTCGAACAGGGCGCGGATCTCGAAGATCTCGCCAATGTCGGCGGGGTCGAGTGCCGCGACGACATAGCCGCGACGCGGGCGCGATTGCGCCAGTCCTTCGGCTTCCAACTGCTTCAGCGCCTCGCGCACCGGCGGTCGGGACACGCCGAGGCGGGTCGCGATGTCCTCCTGTCGCAGCAGCGCCTCGGACGGGATGGTGCCGGACAGGATCGCCTCGCGCAGCCGCTCGGCGACGAAGGTCGGCAGCGACGCATGCGCATCCTGCGCGCCGGGGCGCGGTTTCGGCAGGCGGAGGTATGGTGCGTGGGTCATGACAAAATTGAATTCAAAATGCTGGACAGAGTTCCGCAATGCAAGCAGCCTTTGCGCGACCCGATGCCGGAACCCTACCCATGTCGATGATCCTCGCCGCCAATGCCAATGCCCAGGGCAGCCATGTCGGGGAATGGCGCCATCCCGATGCCTGGGACCGGCCGGCGGCGAACATCGCCAATGCGGTGCGCCTCGCGCAGATCGCCGAGGCCGGAAAGATGGACCTGCTGTTTCTCGCCGACGGCAATGGCGTGCGGAACCTCGACAAGCCGGACCTCTTCGCCGCCACCTCGCCGTCCGACCGGCCTGGCGTGTTCGAGCCGGTGACGCTGCTCTCGGCGTTGGCGATGGTCACGAAGCATATCGGCCTCGTGGCGACGACCACCACGACCTATGACGAGCCCTTCCATGTCGCGCGGCGCTTCGCCTCGCTGGACCACATCAGCGGCGGGCGCGCGGGGTGGAACCTGGTCACCACCTCCAACGCGGGCGACGCGCTGAACTTCTCCCATTCCGAGCATGTCGCGCGGCCGACACGCTATGAACGCGCCAATGAATTCGCCGACATCGTAAAGGGGCTGTGGGATTCCTGGGCCGACGATGCCTTCCCGCAGGACAAGGCGACCGGCCGCTTCCTGGACCCCGGCAAGGTTCGCGCGCTGAACCACAAGGGGGAGCATTTCCAGGTCGCCGGCCCGCTCAACGCGCCGCGCCCGCCGCAGGGGCATCCCGTCGGCTTCTCCGCCGGCCAGTCGGAGACGGGCAAGGATCTCGCCGCCCGGCATTCCGACTGCGTCTTCGCCATCGAGGGCACGCTGCCGGCGGCGCAGGCGCTCTATGCGGATTTGAAGGGGCGCCTCGCCAAATACGGCCGCGCGCCGGAGGACCTGAAGATCCTGAGCGGCGTCACGATCTTCGTGGGCGAGACAGCGCAGGAGGCCGAGGACCTCGCGCGCCAGCTCGACGACCTCGTGCCGCCGGCGGTCGGCGTCGACTATCTCTCCAAGATGGTCGGGCACAACATGAAGCAGTATCCGGTCGATGGCCCGATGCCCGACCTCGGCGACCATGCCGGCCCCACCGGGATCAGCAAGGCGATCCTGCAGGTGGCAAAGGAGGAAGGGCTGACGCTGCGCGAAACCTACAAGCGCATCCTGCCGCAGATGGCCGGTAACATGTTCAAGGGCGACCCGATCCAGGTCGCCGACGTCATGGAGGAATGGTACCGCGGCAAGGGCTGCGACGGCTTCATGATCGCGGCGCCGGTGGTGCCAACGGGCCTCGAACGCTTCACGCGGCTGGTGGTGCCGGAACTGCAGCGGCGGGGGCTGTTCCGCCGGGACTATGAAGGCCGGACATTGCGGGAGAATCTGGGGCTGAAGCGGCCGGCGGGATATTTCGCCGGCTGACGCGAACCCGTCGCGCCACCAGAACGAGGAGCAGCAGCGGCGCGAGGGGGCCTGCGCTGACCCCTACCGTCAGGCCGAGAAGGATGGACAGCGCAGGCAGCAGGTAGGCGACGAGCAGCCCGATCTTCTCCCAGGGCAGATACCCCCTGCGCCGTGCCTCGGACCACAGCCACATCATCGGTACCAGCAGCGCGGTCTCGTCATAGGCCAGCAGATAGGGCGTCACCAGCGGCGCGCCGGCCGCCATGGCCGCGGCTTCGGCCCGGCCGCCGGGGCGGTGCCAGGCGATCCGGGCAACGGCAGCGAGCGCCGCGCAGGTCACGACCAACTGGGCCAGCTGTGCGATCGCGCGCGGAACGCCAAGCGCACCCAGCACGCCATAGACGCTTTGCATCTGCCAGAAAGGGACGAGGCCGTCCTCGATAACGCTCACCGCCATCCGGGTGCCGGCGATGAAGGCGCGCCATGCATCGACCCCGAGCACAGCGATCGTGACCAGAACGAGCAGGACGCCCGCCAGCACACCGATGGCAAGCACCCGCCAGCGTCGCGCCGCCAGGAGGGCCGGCGCCACGACCAGGCCGAATTGCGGCTTATAGCAGAGCGCCGCGAAGACGGCGCCTGCCACGCCGGGCCGCCGATCCAAGGCCAGCCCCGCTATCGCAAAGATCGCCGCGGTCAGGAATGCGTTCTGACCGTTGGCGACGTTCTGCACGGCCCCCGGCGCGAGGATGACGAGCAGCGCGACAACCCACCACGGCGCTGCGCGATATGCCGCGAGCGCAGCGATACAGATCGCGCTGGTCAGGCTGATCCAGGAGAAATAGGCGGCCGCGAAGGGCAGCAGCGCGAAGGGCAGGCAGTACAGCAGGAAAATCGGCGGATAGATGAAGATGAAGTATCCGCCGTCCAGAGATCCGCTATGCGCGGCGGCATGGACGGCGCGATCCCAGGCCATGGCCGGGCTGCCCTCCAGCGCCAGCACTGCGGCGGAATAGAAGCCAGCGAAGTCGATCCCGCGGACCTCCTGCCCGGCCTCGCCCGCCATGCGTAGCAGTGCCACAACGAGATAGGCCGCGGGCACGACGCCGAGCAGGCCACCGTAGAGCGCGGCGCGCTTCGCCGTCAGCCAGCCCGCATCCCGCAGCCAGGCCAAAGTCGGACTGGCCGCGGGTGGCATCACCCTGGCGTGCCGACCCGCATCAGGAATTGCGGCCCGAGTTCCTCCATCGAATTCGCGCCGATCAGCGCGAGGTCGCGGTGGATCTCCTCCTGCAGCAGGTCGATCGCGCGCTCCACGCCAGGCTGGCCGCGCACGACGGCAGCCGAGAGCATCGGCCGCCCGACGAAAACGAAAGCCGCGCCCAGCGCATAGGCCTTCAACACATCGGTGCCGCGGCGGATGCCGCCGTCATAGATCACCGGAAGTCCACCAGCCACCTGCACCGCCGCTTCCAGCATGCGCAGCCCCGACACCGCGCCGTCGAGCTGCCGGCCGCCGTGGTTCGACACCATGAAGCCGTCCACGCCCATCTCCTTCGCGCGGACGATGTCGTCGGGATGCAGCACGCCCTTGATCAGCACCTTGCCTGGGAAGCGCTTGCGGATCAGTTCCAGGTGCGGCCAGGACAGCCCATCCCGCGCGCCAAAGGCACGTTCCAGCTCACGCGAAAGGATGGGCGGGCCGCGCCCGGCGTCCATGTTCTCGAAATACGGCATCCCGTGGTTCTTCAGCGTCCGGAACCAGGTGCCGAAGGCCCAGCCGGGATGCGTCGCCCCCTGCCAGAACAGCTTGAAGGTCGGCTTCAGCGGGATCGTGTAGCCGTTGCGGATGTTGTTCTCCCGGTTGGAGGAGACCTGCACATCCACCGTCAGCACGAAGGTCTTGAAGCCCGCCGAGATGACGCGATCGACCAGCGGCTCGATGCGGCTGGGCTCGCCGGGCAGATAGGCCTGGTACCATGCATCCGGGTTGGCCTTAGCGATCTCCTCCAGCTTGATCAGCGAGGAGGCCGACATGATCATCGGGATGTTCTTCACCCGCGCCGCCTGCGCCAGCACGAGGTCGCCGCGATAGGCCATCAGCGCAGAGGACCCCATCGGCGGAATGCCGAAGGGCGCGGCGTATTCCTTGCCGAACAACGTCGCGCGGGTGTGGCGCGCCCGCGCATCGACCAGGCAGCGCGGGATCATGCCCCATTCGGCGAAGGCACGACGGTTGTCCTCGAGCGACCAGTCCGTCTCGACCCCCCCGGCGAGGTAGCCATGCAGCATTTTCGGCAAATAGCGCTTCGCCGCGACCTCGAAATCGGTCAGCGAGAGAAATTTCTGCAGGCTCGGCGGCACCGGCGGGGCGGCGCGCTTCTGCGACAATCCCTCGGCGGCTACGGGGGCGCGCGACTGCGCGGAACCTTCGGCGGTCATGGGCTGCTCATCCTGGACGAAGCGCCGATCATGATACCGGCGCGCCATCAAGGCCAGACCCCGGCCGGGTCATGGCTGCCATGTCGCCGCGATTACTTCTCCCACCACTTCTCGCCGAGGGCGGAAACCAGCGATTCCTTGTAGGCGAAATGCTTCTTGTTGAAGCCCTGCATGAACCAGTTGTCGCCATGCGGGTCGAACAGCGGCGCGTCTGTGCGCTCGAAGAAGGCGGTGAACAGCACGTCCTCGACATGCCGCCACATCTTGTCCTCCTTCAGCACCTCATAGAGCTGGCCGCAGGTCGGGATGTGGATGTCGTCGATCAGCAGCATGCCGCCGCGGCGGATCTGCGGATGCAGGAAATAGTAGTCGAGATGAGCGAAGGGGAAGCCGTGCGTCCCGTCGATCAGCACGAAGTCCAGCGGATCCTGGAAGGAGTGGCGCGGCAGGGTCAGCTGCGACGGGCCGATGACAAAGTTCACCCGGTCGCGGTTGAAGTGCTGCGCATCCTGCACGCGCTCCAGCGAATTGCCCATGGCGACTGTGAAGCAGGTGTGCCGGTCCGCGACATTGGACAACAGGATGGTGGAGAAGCCGCAGCCGGTCTCCGCGCTGCTGCGCGTCCCGACGCGTTCGGCGTGGTGCAGGATGCGTTCCAGCACCGGTGCGCCGAGATTGCCCGAATCGTGCCACCAGCCAGGCTGCGTCCGCGCCCAGTCCAGTGCCGCGCTCGCGGCATTGTCATCGGTAGTTGCCTCGGCGGCGGCGTCGCCGCCCTGCCCCTGCGTCGCCCGCTCGGCGATCCGGCGCATGCGGCCCGCGATGCGCTCGGTGATGCTGCGTGTCATGCTGGCCCCTCGCTCTGCGCGAGCCGGCATCGGCAGTGACCAGCGCGCCTAGGCATAGACGCGTCCGCCTCGGCCGACGTCAAGTAGGTCGAGGTTGCCCGAGGCACCTTACCACCCCTATGTAGCGGCGGTCGGCAATATCGGGAGCCTGAGGAATGACCATCCGGAAGGTTCCGGTGCCGCCGCGATTGCTTGTGGACATCACACCAACGGCGCGGGTGGAGGGTGATCTGCACCTTGGCCTCGACCTCCCGCTGGCGGAGATCGCGCATCGCCTGCTGTCGCAGCCCGACCTCATGGCGGTGCCGGTCCTGGTCCGTGACGGCCGCCTGCTGGCGATTGATGCCGATGCCGCCCGCGAGTCGTTGCTGACGGCCGCCCCCCCGGAAGGCGAAACCGTGTTGCACCGGCCCCCACCGGCGGTCGCGCCGCCGACGTTGCCGGCCGTGGAAGCGCCCGCCTCACCTCCGCCCCCGGCGGGGATCCGCCTGCGCGTTACGGGTGTTCTGCGGCGAGTGGCTCGCGGGGCCATTGCCAGCCTACCGGCTTCGATCCGTGAAGATGCCCGGGCCACCCTGATTCACACGCGCCAGGTCGTGCGCATCCTCGCCTACGGCACCCCGCCACAGCCTGCCGCCCCGCCGCTCGCTTCGCCGCTGCCGGTGCCATCGCCATCGTCGCCGCCGGCCCCTCCACCGCCGCGCCGGCCCCCGCCGCCGCTGCGGGCCGGGCCGCGCCTGGAGGTCCATCCGCGGCCGGGCGACGTGCTGTGGACGGGCGGGACGGCGTCGCCCTGGACGACCATGCGTGCCATCTCCGGCATGCGCGCCGGCCACGGGCTGCGTGTCGTGGCGCTGGCGCAGGACCTGCCCTCCTTGCGCAACGACGCGGCCGCGTTGGTCGCCACCACGCTGCAGGCCGAATTGCTGCAGGGCTCCGATCTGATTCTCGCATCCTCCTCCACGGCGGCGGATACGCTGCGGGCGGCGGCCGCAGGCCTCGGCTGGCCGACCCCATCGATCCGGCTGGTCCAAGCATCGGCGCAACATAGGGAGGCCCCCTCCGACTGGCCAACCGCCCTGCCTCGCACGCACTTCGCACTCGTCACCGGAAGCGTGGCGCGCGACAGCGGGCATGCGGAACTAGTCACGTTGTGGGAGGAGTTGGCAGCGCAACAGGACTTCGCCCTGAACCTCATCATCCTCGGCGCGCCGGGCGAGCATGCTGGTGATGCGGTGAAGACCATCGAATCGTCAGCACTCTTCGATACGCGCGTCTTCTGGCTGCGGGAGGCTGCCGGACCGCTGCTGCAACAGTTGCACGCGACCTGCGACCTGCTGATCTTCCCCGGCGCCGGGGAAGCCTGGCCCGCCGCGGTGGTCGAGGCGCTGTGGCTCGGGCGGCCTGTCCTCGCCGCGCGGCGGGGCACCATCCCGCCCGAGAGCCTTGGCCTCGCCACGCTGGTGGCCCCCGACGCCCCTGAGGAGTGGCAGGCCGCCATCCTCGCTGCCGCCGCCAAGGCAGTCCGGCCGGCGTCCCCGCCACCGACCCTGCCCGGCCCGGCGGCGGTCGAGGCCGCGCTGCGCGGTCTCCTCACACAGGCCGCGGCGGCCTGAGATGCGCGTCCTTCAACTGAGTACCCACACGACGCTGGTGCCGCGCCACGGCGGCATGCTGCGCAGCCATCACATCGGCCGCGTGATCGAGCAATCGGGCTTCGAACTGCGCCGCCTCGCCTTCGCCCATCGCAGCCCGGAGCACCGCGACGACCGGCGCGAGCCGCTGATCAATGTCGGGCGCCTGCCCTTCTGGAGCAGCGATGCCTTCCGCGCCTATGGCGCCTGCGGCTGGCTCGTCTCGGACTATCTCTGCGCCGTCGCGGCGCTGGAATCGCCCGAGTTGCTTGCGGAGTTCGATGAACGTGTCACGGAAGCGGACCCGGACCTCATCCTGCTCGAGCATCCCTGGACCTGGCCGCTGCTGGCGCGGCATGAGGCGGTGCGGTCCGGCGCCCTGCCGGTCATCTACAGCAGCCAGAATGTCGAACTGACGCTGAAGCAGCAGATCCTGGACGAGAAGGGCGTGGCCCCACCCCCGGCACTACGCGACAGCCTGCTCGCAGGGATCGGCGCGCTGGAACATGGACTGGTGGCCGCGGCGGCCGGCGTCGCGGCCTGCACGGCGGCCGATGCCGCCGTCTTCGCGGAATGGGGCGCGCGGCGGGTCGTCGTGGCGCCGAATGGCGGGGTGCGGCAACCACGCGACCACCTGATCGACGTGCTGCCCGACGGGTTGGCGCCGGACCATGCCTTCGCCCTGGTCGTCGGCAGCATGCATCCCCCGAACATCTCCGGTTTCCTGGACCTCGTGGTGCCGATGCTGCCGCGGCTGGCCCCGCACCACCGTGTCGTCGTGGCGGGCGATGCCGGCATCGGCATCCTGCAGGCCATGGAGGCCCGCGGCCTGTCGCGTCTCGTGGAGAACCGGGTCATCGCGCTGGGACGGGTGGCCACGCTGACGCTCGATTGCCTGCTGGCCAATGCACAGGTCGTGCTGGTGCCGATCCTCTATGGCGGGGGATCGAACGTGAAGACGGCCGAGGCGCTGCTGTCGGGCCGGCCCGTGATCGCGAGCGGCCCCGCCATGCGCGGCTTCGATGCGTTCCGCGGCGCCGCCGGCCTGACGGTGGCCGAGGATGCGGCGGCCTTCGGTACCGCCGTGATGGAGGCGCTGGACGCGCCATTCCGTGCCAACGGCCCCGATGATGCCGCGCTGGCACCGTTGCTATGGGAATCGACCGTCGCGCCCCTGGTGGGCCTCCTGCGCGAGATCCGCACGCCGGAGAGCATCGGCAGGCCGGCGGCGTAGCGGCCGCCGGAACTTCGTCCGGATCGCGCGCCTGTCGCGACCATGTTCCCCTCGGGCCTGGCTTGAATTGAGCGACACGACGGCCTTGGATGGCCACTCATTGGCCCGACCGCGGGCGGTCGCGCCGGCGTCCAATCGGGGAGGAAGCCGTGAATCTCATTCGGCTCGGCCTGGGAGTGTTGATCATGTCCGGATTCGCCCTCCCCGGCCTCTGCCAGACGACGGCGCGCCGCGACGCCTTCTTCTGGCTTGGCGAGATCAACAAGGCGAGCGCCGTCATCAACACCGATGAAGGGCTGCTCGACCGCGCGCTGGCCCCGCGCATCGCCGCCGGCCTCCAGGCAGTCCTGGATGCAGCGGCCCGTCCCGGCGCCCAGCGCCCGACCCTGGTGATCACCTTCGAGCCGCTGCTGATCGAAGCCGCCGGCGTCGAGGCGACGCTGCTGCATGCCGGTCGGTCCAGCCAGGACATGCTGGCGACCGTCCGCTCCGCGATGCTGCGCGACGAGCTGCTTCGCCTGGCTGCGCAGCTGCGTCGCGTCACCGCCACGCTCGTGCGTCTGGCCGAGCAGCACAGCGGCACCATCGTGCCCAACTACACCAACGGCGTCGCGGCACAGCCCAACAGCTACGGGCATTACCTGCTCGGGCATGTCGCAGGCCTGGAACGCGATGCGGAGCGGATGCGCCAGGCCATGGCGCGGCTCGACCTCTCGCCCATGGGGACCACCGTGCTTAACGGCACGAGTTGGCCGCTGAATCGCGAGAGGATGGCGCGCTATCTCGGCTTCCCCGGCACGGTGGACAATGCCTACGACGCCGCGCAGATCCTGGCCGCCGAAATGCCGGTCGAAATCGGTGCGGTGATGAGCGGCATCGCCGTGCATGTCGGCGCCTTCATCGAGGACGTGATGCAGCAATACGCGCAGCCGCGCCCCTGGATCCTGCTGCGGGCGGGCGACGGCAACACCTATGTCTCGAGCGCCATGCCGCAGAAGCGGAACCCGGGCCTGCTGATCAACACACGCGCCGATGCGTCGCGCGTCATCGCGCTCGGCTTCGGGCGCCTGATTCAGGCGCACAACATCCCCCCGGGGATGAGCGACGCGAAGGGCATCGGCGACAATGTCGGCGTCATCGTCGCGACCACGCGCATGCTGGAATCCTTCGACCGCGTGCTCAACGCGCTCGTCATCAGCCCAGAGCGTGCGCTGGAGGAACTGAACCTCGACTGGACGGCGTCGCAGGAGCTGGCGGATGTGTTGATGCGCGCGCATCGGCTGCCCTTCCGCGTCGGCCACCACTTCGCCTCCGAGATCGTGAGCCACGCGCGCACGCATGACATCCGGCCGAGTGACTTTCCCTATGCCGAAGCGCAACGGATCTACGCGGAGACGCTGCGCCACGAGATGAATGTGGAGAACGGCGTGCTGCCGCTGAGCGAGGCGGCGTTCCGCGCGGCGCTCGACCCGGTCGCGATCATCCGCGACCGCGCGACGGCGGGTGGGCCGCAGCCGGCGGAGATGACGCGGATGATCGCCGCGGCACAGGCGGCGCTGGTGGCGCAGGAGAGGTGGATCCGCGAGAGGCAGGAGCGTGTGGATGGGGCGCTTGCGGCGCTGGATGCGGATTTCAGGCGGCTGCTGAACACGGCGAACTGAAGGCGGCGCGGCCGCGCGGTTCCGTTGCCATGACCTGCGCCACACCTATGCGATCCGCTGGCTCCTCGCGGGCGGAGACATCTACCGGCCGAGTCGCGACCTGGGGCACTCGGCCGTCGATGTGACGGATCAGGTCTATGGTGGCTGGATCCGCCAGGCACCGCGGCATCATGCCAGCAAAAGCCGTAGCAGCAGCGGACACAATAGCCCGAGAGCGCGTCGCCTGAGTCTGTCAGGCGGGAAATTCTGCTAATGATTTCAGGGAACTGGCGGAGGGGATGGGATTCGAACCCACGATAGGACTTGACATCCTATAACGGTTTAGCAAACCGCCGCCTTCGGCCACTCGGCCACCCCTCCGCAGGAGTGGAAAGTCTCACGGCGTTGCAGGCGCCGCTTCTACCGGCGGGGGCGCGGGCCGTCAAACCTTCCGCGCCGCCCGCCGCACCGACCTAGGACAGCGCCACCTCGAAGCCCCGCTTCGTGCCGGGTCGCGCCATCATCGTCTCGTACCAGCGCTTCACATTCGGCACGGTCGCGAGATCCACCTGGTGCCGCTCATGCCGCCAGGCCCAGCCGAGAATCGCGAAATCGGCCACGCTCGGCTCGCCGGCCGTCGCCACGAAATCACGCCCGGCCAACTGCCGGTCCAGCACGCCGTAAAGCCGCACCGTCTCCTTGTGATAACGCTTGAAGCCGTAATCCCGCGCCGGCCCCTCGGGCTGCATCAGGAAGTGATGCACCTGGCCGGGCATCGGCCCGAAGCCGCCCATCTGCCACATCAGCCATTCATAGACCGGCACCCGGTCATGCAGGGATTTCGGCAGGAACCTGCCGGTCTTCTCACCAAGATAAAGCAGGATCGCCCCGCTCTCGAACACCGTGATCGGCTTTCCGTCCGGCCCGTCCGGATCCTTGATCGCCGGGATGCGGTTGTTCGGGCTGAAGGCGAGGAATTCAGGATTGAACTGCTCGTCCTTGGAGATGTTCACGGTCTTCACCGTGTAGGGCAGCCCCATCTCCTCAAGTGCGACGCTGATCTTGCGCCCGTTCGGCGTGTTCCAGGTCCAAAGTTCGATGGCCATCAACGCATGTCCTCGTCCGTTCCTGGTCCGAGGATTCGCACGCCCCGCCCGACCCGTCCACCGCGGGGGGGGGCGCGTGGTCAGGTCGCGCGCGCCGCTGTTCCCGCCTGCCGCCAGGCCTGCAACAGCCCGTGGGCCACCGCCAGCAGCGCGGGCCCGATGAACAGCCCGAGAAAGCCGAAGGCGATCAACCCGCCAAAGACGCCAAGGATGATGAGCCCGAGTGGCATCGCGCTACCGCGCTTGATCAGCAGCGGCCGCACGATGTTGTCGCTGCCCGACACCGGCAGCACGCCCCAGACCAGCATGAAGATCGCCCAGCCTGTCTGGTCCTGGTTGAACAGCCAGACCGCCGCGCCGACCCAGGTCACGATGATCAACGGGCCGAGCACCTGGCTGATCGAAAAGATCATGGTCAGGAAGCCGAGCACCCCCGCCCCCGGCACGCCGGCGATGGCCAGGCCGATGCCCATCAGCACCGCTTGCAGGATGCCGGTGCCGACCACGCCCCAGGCGACGCCGCGCACCGCCCCACCGGCGGCATCGACGGATGCCACGCCGGTATCCCCGCCAAGCCGCCCGGCCACTTCCCGGAGTTGCTCGGCCATCCGGTCGCCGCTGATCCAGAAAGTAGTCGCGACGATCAGCGCGAGCAGCACCTGGAACAGGCTTGCCGCCGCCTGCTGGCCGATATCGACGAGCGTCCGTGCGATCTGCCCCGAATAGGGCGCGATCAGCGTGTTGAGATCCCCGCGCAGCGCGTGCAGCCGCGTCCAGCCCTGCCCCGCACGTTCACCCACGAAGGGCAGGCCGGTCACCCAGGTGGGCGGTGTTTCGGACAGGTCCGCCAGGGCATCGCGTGCCGTGGCCGTGACGCGGCTGATGCCATCCGCGAGGCCGGGCGCCATCAGCGCCGCCGGCAGCAGGATCAGCACGAGCAGCACCAACAGCATGATCGTGGCCGCGATTCCGGGCCGCACGCCACGCGCCACCATGGCCGCGCGCATCGGCCAGGTACCGATGGCGATGAAGCCGCCCAAGGCGATCGCCATGCCGAAGGGTTCCAGCACGCGGGCGACGCCGTAGATCAGCAGGGCGAGGAGGATCAGCACCGCCGCCCGTTCGGCGAGCAGCACGGTGTCCGCATAGCGTGCCTCGGATGCCGCGCGCGGCGCCTGCTGCGACTCGGTTTCCATCTCCGCCCCCCGCGGTTCGCGGGGCGGAGCCAAGCACGGCTGGGCTTGCCGGGGGAAGCGCGCCGTTCAGGCGAGCTTCTTCTTCAGCACGTCATTGACCAGGGCAGGATTCCCCTTGCCCTGCATGGCCTTCATGGTCTGGCCGACGAAGAAGCCGAACAGCTTGTCCTTGCCGGATTTGTACTCCGCGACCTTGTCGGCATTGGCGGCAAGCACGCCGTCGATCACCGCCTCGATCGCGCCGGTGTCGGTCACCTGGCGCAGGCCGCGTTCCTCGACGATCAGCCCCGGGGCGCGGCCGGTCTCGACCATCACCTCGAAGACTTCCTTGGCGAGCTTCCCCGACAGCGTGTTGTCCGCCATCAGGTCAAGCAACGCGCCGAGATCCGCCGCGGAGACCGGTGGCTCGGCGATCGAGGTCTTCGTCCGGTTGATCGCGGCGAACAGGTCGCCCATCACCCAGTTCGCCGCCTGCTTCGCATCGCGCCCCTTGGCCACCGCTTCGTAGTAGGCGGCCGTTTCCTTCTCGAGCGTCAGGACATGCGCGTCATAGGGCGTGACGCCGTAGTCAGCGACGTAGCGCGCGCGGCGCTGATCCGGCAATTCCGGCAGCGCAGCCTTCAGCGCATCCACCCAGGACTGCTCGATCACCAGCGGCGGCAGGTCGGGGTCGGGGAAGTAGCGGTAGTCATGCGCATCCTCCTTCGACCGCATGGACCGCGTGATGCCGCGACCCGTGTCGAACAGACGCGTTTCCTGATCGACCGTGCCGCCGGATTCCCAGACCTCGATCTGGCGGCGCGCTTCCGCCTCCACCGCCTGCATGACGAAGCGGATGGAGTTGACGTTCTTCACCTCGCAGCGCGTGCGATACCCCTCGCCCGCCCTGCGCACCGACACGTTCACGTCGGCGCGCATGGAACCTTCCTCCATGTTGCCGTCGCAGGTGCCGAGGTAGCGCAGGATCTGCCGCAGCTTCGTTAGATAGGCACCCGCTTCCTCGGGCGAGCGCATGTCGGGTTCCGACACGATCTCCATCAGCGCCACGCCCGACCGGTTCAGGTCGATGAAGGACTTGGTCGGGTGCTGGTCGTGCAGCGACTTGCCCGCATCCTGTTCCAAATGCAGCCGCGTTATGCCGATCGCCTTGGTCGAACCGTCCTGCAACTCGATGTCGATCTGCCCGGTGCCGATGATCGGATGCGCGAACTGGCTGATCTGATAACCCTGGGGCAGGTCGGCATAGAAGTAGTTCTTGCGGTCGAAGCGCGACCACAGATTGACCTGCGCGTTCAGCCCAAGGCCCGTGCGCACGGCCTGAGCCACGCATTCTCGGTTGATCACCGGCAGCATGCCGGGGAAACCGGCATCGATGAAGGAAACCTGGCTGTTGGGCTCGGCGCCGAATTCCGTCGCGGCGCCGCTGAACAGCTTGGCGTTGGAAACGACCTGCGCGTGGACTTCCAACCCGATGACCAGTTCCCAGGGGCCGGTCTCGCCGTCGATGGTGTAGCTCATGCCCCGGCCCTCATGCCCGGAAGGGATCTGAAATCCGCCGCGCGTTCCAGCGCCGCACCCACCGCAAACACTGTCTCCTCATCAAACGGCCGCCCCAGCACCTGCAAGCCCAGCGGAAGCCCCTGCGGATCGAGCCCCGCCGGCACCGACAGCCCTGGCAGCCCCGCGAGGTTCGCCGTCACGGTGAACACGTCGTTTAGGTACATCTGCACCGGATCGTCGCTGCCCTCGCCCTCGGCGAACGCCGCGGACGGTGTCGCGGGTGCGAGGATCGCATCCACCTTCGACCAGGCCTCGCGGAAGTCCCGCGCGATCAGCGCACGCACCTTCTGCGCCTTGAGGTAGTAGGCGTCGTAGTAGCCGGCTGACAGCACATAGGTGCCGATCATGATCCGCCGCCGCACCTCCGGTCCGAAGCCCGCGGCGCGGGTGCGCTCATACAGGTCGCGCAGGTCGGAATCCTTCTCCGCTGCCCGCAGCCCGAACCGCACCCCGTCATACCGCGCGAGGTTCGACGACGCCTCGGCCGGTGCCACGATGTAGTAGGTCGGCAGCGCGTAGCCCGCATGCGGCAGGGAGATGTCGACGATCTCCGCGCCAGCCTCGCGCAGCCACTCCAGGCCCTGGCGCCACAGCTTCTCGATCTCGGCCGGCATGCCGTCGATGTGGTATTCGCGCGGCACGCCGATCCGCAGCCCCTTCACCGACCGCCCACATGCAGCGGCGAAATCCGGCACCGGCCTGTCGGCGCTGGTCGAATCCTGCGGATCGAAACCGGCCATGGACCGCAGCAGGATGGCGCAATCCTCGACCGTGCGGGCAAACGGCCCCGCTTGGTCCAGGGATGACGCATAGGCCACGATCCCGAAGCGCGAACACCGCCCATAGGTCGGCTTGATGCCCGCGATGCCGCAGAAGGCCGCCGGCTGGCGGATCGACCCGCCGGTGTCCGTCCCCGTCGCACCCAGCACCATCCGCGCCGCAACGGCCGCCGCGGAGCCGCCCGACGACCCGCCCGGCACCAGCCGCGCATCGGGATCGTTGCGCCGGCTCCACGGGTTCAGCACGCCGCCATAAGCACTCGTCAGGTTCGACGAGCCCATGGCGAACTCATCGAGATTCGCCTTGCCCAGGAACACCGCGCCGTCGCGCTTCAGCTGCGTCGTGACCGTGCTCTCATAGGGCGGGATGAAACCCTCAAGGATCCTCGACCCGGCCGTGGTCTGCACGCCCTCGGTGCAGAACAGGTCCTTGATGGCGAGCGGGATGCCCTCCAGCGGCCCGGCCTCGCCCCGCGCGCGCTTCGCGTCGGACGCCTTCGCGGCCTCGACCGCATGCTCGGCCGTGACCGTGATCAGCGCGTTGATCTTCGGGTTCAGCGCCTCGATCGCCGCGACATGGGCGCGCGTCAGCTCCTCGGCGGAGATGATGCCTTCCTCAAGTGCCGCGACGGCACCGGCGATGGTGAAATCCGTGGGATGCATCACTCGACCACCTTCGGCACGCCGAAATACTCGCCCTCGCGATCCGGCGCATTGGCCAGGACCTTCGCCGCCTGGGCGCCGTCGGTCACGACGTCGTCGCGCAACGGCATGGCCGCGATGCCTTCCGGCGTGCCGCCGGACATCGGTTCCACGCCATCGGTGTTCACCGCCTGCAGTTGCTCGATCCAGCCGAGGATGCCGTTGAGCTCGCCCTGGACACGGGCGACCTCCTCCTCCTCCAGGCGGATGCGGGCAAGGGCGGCGACGCGCCGCACGGTGGCGGTATCGAGGGACATCAATTCTCTTCCAGGGGAACGGGGCGCGGACCATAAGCCCCGGCATGGCCATCATCAACCTGAAGGACCTCCGCGCCGCCCTGCCCCGCCACGGGCGGCTGATCGGGCTCGACCCCGGGACCAAGACGATCGGCGTCGCGCTGACGGATGTGACGCTGATGCTGGCCAGCCCCTATGGCACGCTGAAGCGGGGCAAGCTTACCGCCAACGCGGCCGAGATCGCAGCCATTGCGCGGAAGGAAGGGGCCGCGGGCCTGGTCGTCGGCCTGCCGCTGTCGATGGATGGGACCATGGGTCCGGCCGCACAGGCGGCGAAGGACTGGGCGCGGGCGGTCTCGGACGCCACCGCCCTGCCCTGCGCGCTGTTCGACGAACGGCTTTCCTCGGCCGCCGTGAACCGCATGCTGGTGGCCGAGGCCGACCTCACCCGCGCCAAGCGGGCGGAGGCGGTGGACCGCGCCGCGGCGGCCTACATGCTGCAGGCCGCACTCGATGCCTCGAAGCCGTGAGGCTTGACGCCGCCGGGCGAGGCTCCGAATGCTCCGGACCAGGAACGACCAACCCGGACCGATGACGGAACCGCGCGCGCCCGTTGAGTTCACCACCCGGCCCGCCGTCGCCGGCTGGATCTTCATGGCGATCTGGATGGGTTTCCTGGCGCTCATGACCTGGGTGCTGCATCGGGACGGCCCGCACCCCTCCCAGCCAGCCTGGCTCCAGCACGGGGCGATCGCGCTGTTCTGGCTGATCGGCCTGCCCGCGACGCTTCAGATCTTCGGGGAGCCCACGACCCGGCTGCGCATCGGCATCGATGGCGGCGTGACCATCACGCGACGCAGCCTCCTGTCGCGGGAGGAAGAACGTTACCCGCCCGGCAGCATCGCCACGATCGAGGTCCGTCAGGCGAAGGACAGCGAAGGCGACATCACCTTCCGCACCACGCTGGTCGCAACCGATGGCCGCGAAAGGCTGATCCGCGAAGGCCCCGTCGCGTCGGACCAGGAAGCCGTGGCGCAACGGGCCAGGACTGCACTCGGCCTCGCCTGAGGTCGCGCAGCTCAGAAATCCGGCCAGTCGTCCAGGCTGTCGATCTCGCGCCAGGCCCGCACGCAGGCCTTGGTGCCGTCCATCCCCTGGAAGATCGCCGCCTCCGCCCAGCGGCGCCGCAACAGGCCGAGCAACGGGCGGCCTTCCTGCAGGATCCATTTCCGCATCTCGGCCGGCACCGCCTGGGGCTCGCCGGCGTTGATCTTGCGCAGCATGGTCGAGCCGGCGAGCGAACCCTCGCCGAGATTGTAGGTCCAGGAGATCAGCGCCGCCGCCTCATGCATCCGTAGCGGCACGCGCACCCGGTTGCGCACCGACCGGACCGCGCCCGCCATGTCCCGCCGCAGCAGCGCGACGGCCTGTTCCTCGGTGATCGGCGGCGTCGCGCTGGTCACCCGCCGGCCCGTCGCATCGACGATGGACCCGTAGCCGATCGTCCAGGTGCCGCCCGGCTGCTCGCCATTGTCGTCATAGGGGATGGCCGAGAAGCCCTCGATCCGCTTGACCACCGCCATGCCTGCGTCGGGAACCGAGAAGTCCCAGCCATCATCCGCAGCCGCCGCGGGCTCGGCCGCCGTCGCGACCCGCGCCTCCGACCAGACCCAATTCAGGCAGAGCGTCCCGCCATCCTCCTCGGTGTCCCGGAAGCGGATGCCGATGCGCTCGATCTGCGCGCGTTCGGTCAGCTCGGCGCGCAGCGCCTCGAGCTGGCTGCGGGTCAGGCCGCAATGCGACCCGTTGAGCGGCAATGTCATGGCCTTCCCTCCGAAGCTCCCGTCACGGCACCAGGCCCAGCCGCCGGGCGACGGCGGCCTGCTGCGCGGCCACCTCCGGGCGTGTGTCGCGCACGAAAGAACTGGCCAGCACCCGCCCGAAGCCGAGCGCGGCGGCGATCCGCTCGACCTCCTGCTGGCGGGCGACGCGCTGCTGCGCGGTCAGCGCGGGATCGGCGATGTGGCGCTGCAACGCCGTGGCTGCCGCCGCCGAGGAGACGCCGACGCCGCGCACCAGCGCCTCACTCGCCCGCTGCGCCTCGGTCGCGGCCTGTTCCGTCAGCGCGCCGATGCCGCCGGGCAGCGTGCCGGCATAGGCATAGGCTTCGAGGTCCGTCAGCGCGACGCCGAGCGGATACTCCTCCGCCGGCCGCGCCAGGCCCTCGCGGATGCGCAGCGCGATGCGGTCGCGCCCGGCGCGCATCTGCGACTGGATCGCGAGCGCAGTGCGCTCCGCCAGAAGTTCCTGCTCGGCGAGGGCGAGCGATCCGGTGAGCCCGCCGGCGATCAGGCTCAGCACCTGCGCGGTGCCGGCGGCGAGCCCACCCGCACCTGCTGTCGTGGTCAGTCCGAGCACGCCGAGCTGAGTCAGCAGCCGCCCACCGCGCGCGGTGGCGAGGAAGCGCCGCTCGAAATCGCGGTAGCGCAGGTCGGTGGCGAGCAGCTGCGCCTGCACGATGCGGTCGCGGCAGAGCTTCGGGCCACTCTCCACGGTGCCGGAGATGCAATTCACCACCTCGGTGGGCGCGAAGATGGGCTGCAAGGCCCGGAGGTCGTCGTCGAGGTTGCGGATCGGTTCGGGCGAGCCCGAGAAGAAGGTGCAGCCGCCCAGCATCAACCCGGCCGCGGCGGCGCGCGCTGCCGGGTGCCTGGTCACAACCGGGCGGCCTGGAAGTGCATCCAGTCGAAGTCCCGCACGCGGCCGAGGCTGACCAGGCCCTGCCCCTCCACGATCCGCCAGAAGGGCTCGTATTCCGGCCGGGCGAAGGCGGCTTCCCGCTTCGACATGCGCAGGGCGTTGCGCTCCGGGTCGAGGTCGACGGCGATGCCCCAGCTGTGCATCGACATTTGCGTCCCGCCGCGCATCTTCCGGATGTTCAGGCAGCCGCCGAACAGGTCGAGGCGCAGTTCCTCGATCCGCGCCTCCCCGTATTCCGACAGCGTGTCCTGGAAGACCTTGAGGAAGGCGTCGTGCACCTTCTCATGGCAAGAGAAGCGGCTGACCCGCTGGGAGGTATCCCAGGCGAGCCGCATCTGGAACGGCAAGTGCAGCATGGTCTGGCTGGTACCGACGGGGCCGTAGAAGGCCTCGCATTCCGCTTGACGCGGCCAGCGCTTGGCCGCGGCGCCGGATGGGACAGGCCGCGCCGGCGTCACGTCGCGTTCCGGGATCGACAGTGGGCTTCCGGTCGCGTCGAGATGCTGGAAGGCCTCCCGCGCGAACATCGTCTGCGGGCCGACCAGACCGTCGATCTTGCCGGTCTCGATGCCGGCATCGCGCATGAAGCCCTGCTCGACGGCCAGCTTGCGGCGGGCGGCGGACCAGCCCTGCCAGCCATCGACCAGTTTGCCCACGACAGCCTCCTGGTCGAACCGGCGGTCGATTGCATCGAACAGGTCCTGGGATGGCGCACCGTCCAGCGCCCCGGCGAAGACCCCGACAGCCTTCAGCGCTTTCTGGAACTGGAGCAGGGTCATTTCGCCGGCCATGGGACGCTCCCTTCCTGCCCGCTGCTGCGGGGTCCGGTACGGGGCGGTCGCCATGGCGAAGTGCAGTGCGTTGGCGGAACCGCCGAACGAAGCCTTCTGGACAACCATAGCGTAGGCGGAATGTTTCCGCGAGACCGTGACGCCTGTCACGGAGTAGGCGGAACAGGGCCGGGCGCTGGCCGAATCCGGACGGGCGGCCTAAGGTCCGGCCGTGTCGCACCCGTCCAAGCACCTCCTCGCCATCGAGGGCCTCGAGCCCCCCCATATCGGGGACCTGCTCGACCTCGCCGAATCCTACGCGCTGCTGAACCGCAGCGGGAAAACCCAGCGCGACCTGCTCAAGGGCCGCACGCTGATCAACCTGTTCTTCGAGGACAGCACGCGCACGCGGACCAGCTTCGAACTGGCCGGCAAGCGGCTGGGTGCGGACGTGATCAACATGTCCGTCAGCACGTCCTCGGTGAACAAGGGCGAGACGCTGCTCGACACGGCATCAACGCTGAACGCGATGCAGTGCGACCTGCTGGTGATCCGCCACGCGCAGTCGGGCGCGCCGGCGCTGCTGTCCCAGAAGGTCGATGCCGCGGTGATCAATGCCGGGGACGGGACGCATGAGCACCCGACCCAGGCGCTGCTCGATGCGCTGACGATCCGCCGCCACAAGGGACGGCTGGAGGGGCTGATCGTCGCGATCTGCGGCGACATCGCCCATTCCCGCGTCGCGCGGTCCAACATCCACCTGCTGACGACAATGGGCAGCCGCGTGCGCATCGTCGGCCCGCCGACGCTGATCCCCGCCGATGCGGCGCGGCTCGGCGTTGAGGTCTTCACCGACATGAAGGCCGGGCTGAAGGACGCGGACGTGGTGATGATGCTGCGCCTGCAGCGCGAGCGCATGTCGGGCGGCCTGGTGCCTTCGGCGCGCGAGTTCTTCCGCTTCTACGGGCTGGATGCGGAGAAGCTGGCGGTCGCAAAGCCGGATTCCATCGTGATGCATCCGGGCCCGATGAACCGGGGCGTGGAGATCGACAGCGCCATCGCCGACCACCCGACACGTTCGGTGATCGGGGAGCAGGTAGAGATGGGGGTGGCCTGCCGCATGGCCGTGCTCGACATCCTCGCACGGCGGCTACCCCGCAACCGCTGATGCAACCGCGCCTCGCCCGGCCGGAGGAGGCCGACGCGGTGCGTGACTTGGTGCGCGGCGCCTATGCGAAATACGTCGCGCGCATCGGCCGCGAACCGGCTCCGATGACAGACGATTACGCAGCGCGCATCGCGGCCGGACAGGCCTGGGTCATCGAGCGCGATAGCCTGTTGCTCGGCGTCCTGGTTCTCGAGGATCAACCGGGTTCGCTGCTGCTCGACAACATCGCCATCGCCCAGGCCGCGCAGGGCCAGGGCATCGGCAAGGCGCTGATCGCCTTCGCCAAGGCCGAGGCACGCCGCCGCGGTCATCCCATGGTCACGCTCTACACGAACGAGATGATGGTCGAGAACCTCGCCATGTATCCGCGCCTCGGTTTCATCGAGACGCATCGCGCCGAGCAATCCGGGCACCGCCGGGTCTTCTTCGAGAAGCCGGTCTGATACCGGTCAATCGGCCGTAGCCCCGCTCGCCCGCACCAGCGGCACCCAGGTCGCGAGTTCGCGCCGTAGGAAGTCGGCGAATTCCGCCGGGCTGCCCTCCGCGATCGGCGGCAGGTCCTGTTCGATAAGCCGCTGCCGGTTGGCGGGGTCGAGCAGCGCCTCCCGCACCACCTGGTTCATCCGCGCCACGATGGGCGCCGGCGTCCCGGCGGGCGCGAACAGCCCGAACCAGGAATAGGCGCGGTAACCCGGCAGCCCCGCCTCCGCGCTGGTCGGTACATCGGGCATCAGCTGGGAGCGCGCCTGCGTCGCGACCGCAAGGCAGCGCAACCGTCCCGCCGCGTGGTGCGGCGCGATCAGCGCCGGCGTGTCGAAGCACATCGCGACCTGGCCGGCCAGCATGTCGGTCAGCATCGGCCCGCTGCCGCGATAAGGCACATGCGTCGCCTCCGCGCCGATGGCGTTGAGGAAGGCGACCGCCCCGATATGCGCGGACCCGCCCGCCCCGCCTGTGCCGTAGGCATACCGGTTGGGGTTCGCCTTCAGCAGCGCCGTCAGCCCGGCGAGGTCGTTCACGCCGAGGGACGGATGCACCGTGATGCAGATGGGCACCAGCACGGTCGGCGCCACGGCGACGAAATCGCGCTCGGGATCATAGGGCAGGCGCGCACCGTAGAGCCCCACCGCGAGCACATGGGTCGATATGGTCCCCATTAGGAACGCCGAGCCATCCGGCGCCGCCTTGGCGACCGCATCCGATCCCAGCGTGCCGCCCGCGCCGCCACGATTCTCGACCACCACCGGCTGGCCGAGAGCCTGCTGCATGCGCGGCACGAGAAGCCGCGTCGAGACATCGGTGCTGCCGCCCGGCGCGAAGGGCACGACGATGCGCACGGGCCGGTTCGGCCAAGTACCCTGCGCAAGTGCAGGCCCGGCGAACAGGGCAGCGGACAGAGCAGGCAGGCTGCGGCGGCGCATCACGTGGCCTTTCATGGTTCGCCTGGGCGTGGGGCGGATCGCGATCGGACGACATCGGCCGGCCAGGTGGCAAGGTCGGCGGCCGCATGGTCGAGGAGGTCGGGCGAAGGCAGGCCAGCGCATCCTCGCCCTGCCAGGAGGGTGCAGCAGACCGGGCGGCCGCTGCCGCTCGCCGCCGCCGCGGGGTCGATGCCCGGTTCCGCCGCGGACGAACTGGGCGCGGTGCGTCCCCAATGGGCTTCAGCCGCCCGGCAGCATCCGCCGGATCAGCCCGTTGCGCAGGACCAGCGTGTGCCGCAGCACCACGCCGAGATGCCCCATCAGCGCCATGCCCAGCAGGATGGCCGCGACGATGTGGATGCCCTTGGCGACGCCCGCCAGCAGGTCCCACCGGCCGATCGGGTTGGGCAGGGCGAAGGCCCCGGCGAATTGCACGCCGTAGCCGCCGGCCATGACATAGACGAAGCCGCTGACCGGCATGACGAACATCGCGGTGTAGAGCGCGCGCTCGGCGTGATGGACGATGCGTTGGTCCCGCGCCGTCAGCCCCGGCGCCCAGGGTGGCAACTCGCCCGCCTTGCGTGCCCAGAGCCGCACCACCGCGACCCCCAGCGCGACCAGGCCGAGCGTCTTGTGCCAGTTGTACAGCGCGTCGCGTTCGGTCGCGGCATCGTCGCCGAGGCGCGTCATGGTCAGCGCCGAGACGATCTGGAAGGCGAACAGCGCCACCACCAGCCAATGCAGCGCCTTGGTCAGGCTGCCATAGCCCTCGGCGGAGTTCAGCAGCGGCATCGGCGTCCCTCGATCGGCCCCAGGGCAGCGTTTCGCCCCTGCACTGTCAATGACGATGCGGCGCCCGGTGGCAGGACTCGGCGGCACGTCTATAACCGGGACCCATGCGCGACCTGCTGATCACCGGTGCCCGACTGCTCGACCCCGCGACCGGCCTCGACGGCCCGGGCGCCCTGCTGGTGCGGGACGGCGCCATCGCCGATCTCGGCCCCGGCCTGACGGCGCCGGACGGTGCCGAGGTGCTGGACGCCGCCGGCGCCTGCCTGGCACCGGGGCTCGTTGATCTGCGCGCCAATCTTGGCGAACCCGGCGCCGAACATCGCGAAAGCATCGCCTCCGCCGCGGCCGCGGCAGCGGCGGGCGGCATCACGACGCTCTGCGTCCTGCCGGACACCGACCCCGCGCTCGACGATCCCGCGCTGCTGTCCTTCATGGTCCGCCGGGGCGAGGCGAGTGGGTCGATCACGCTGCTGCCCTACGGCGCCGCGACGGTGGGCTGCGCGGGCAAGGAACTCGCGGAGTTCGGCCTGCTGCGCGAAGCCGGTGCGATCGCCTTCACCGATGGCGCGAAGGCGATCGGGTCGGCGCGGACCATGCGCCTCGCGCTGTCCTATGCGCGGGCCTTCGGCGCCTTCATCGTTCAGCACCCCGAGGAACCGGCGCTGGCCAATGGCGGCGCCGCGACGGAAGGCGAACTCGCCACGCGGCTCGGCCTGCCCGGCATCCCGCCGGCCGCCGAGGCGATGATGGTCGCGCGCGACATCACGCTCGCGCGCCTCACCGGGGGGCATGTGCATTTCGCGCATGTCTCCACCGGCGCGGCGCTGGAGCTGATCCGCAGCGCCAAGGCGGAAGGACTACAGGTCACGGCCGATACCGCGCCGCCCTATTTCGACCTGAACGAGACAGCGATCGGCGACTACCGGACCTACGCGAAACTGTCACCGCCGCTGCGGACCGAGGCCGACCGCCAGGCGGTGGTCGCTGCCCTGGCCGACGGGACGCTGGACGCGGTGGCGTCGGACCACCAGCCGCATGACGCCGACGACAAGCGCCTGCCCTTCGCCCAGGCGGCGGCGGGCGGGACAGGCCTTGCCACGCTGCTCGGCGTGACGCTGGCCCGCGTGCATGGCGGCGACCTGCCGATGCTGACCGCGCTCGGGCTGCTGACCTGCCGGCCTGCCGCGCTTCTTGGGCTGGCGTGCGGCGTGCTGGCCAAGGGCGCGCCGGCCGACCTCGTGCTGTTCCATCCGGATCGCGGCTGGAAGGTCGAGGCCGGGAAGTTGCCTGGCAAGGCGCAGAACTCGCCCTTCGACGGGCGCGCGCTGGAAGGGCGCGTGCTCGGGACATGGAAGGCCGGGCGGCGGGTGTTCGGGGCATGATCACCGACCCGTCCATCGCATTCGCGCTGGCGCTGGTCGGCGGCTACCTGATCGGGTCCATCCCCTTCGGCCTGCTGCTCACTCGCGCGGCAGGACTTGGGGACATTCGCGCGATCGGGTCGGGCAATATCGGCGCGACCAATGTGCTGCGGACGGGCCGCAAGGGCCTCGCCGTGGCGACGCTGCTGCTGGACGCGCTCAAGGGCGTGGCTGCGGTGCTGCTGGCGCGGTGGTTCCTTGGCGACCAGGATCTGGTCGCCGGGACGGCCGCCGTGCTCGGCCACACCATGCCGGTCTGGCTCGGCTTCAAGGGCGGCAAGGGCGGGGCGACGGGACTCGGAGTGTGCTTCGCCGCCATGTGGCCGGTCGGGCTCGCCTGCATGGTGGTGTGGCTGGTGGCGGCGGAGGTGACGAAGATGTCCTCGGCCGCCACGCTGATTGGGGTGGCGTCCGCGCCGGTGCTGGCACTGATCCTCTCGGACGCCGAGCACGCGCTGCTGGCGCTGCTGGTCGGGCTGCTGATCTTCTGGAAGCACGAAGGGAACATCCGGCGGCTGATCGCCGGGACGGAACCGAAGATCGGGCAGAAATAGGCCGCGCATACATAAGCGCGCGACGTGTTGGTTTTGGACAAATTCCACGTGGGCTGAATGGAGGGGCTTTGCCCCTCCAAACCACCCCACCAAAGGCCCGAGGCCTTTGGAAACCGTTACCTGGTGCTGGGCACGCCGGCACGCACCGCCAGCGGAGGGAGGGATTGGAGACGGATTCGATGGTCAAAGAGCAATAAGAACATATCGAGAACCAAGGCGGCGTGCAAGCGCGCGGCGCTTGCCAAAATTTGCCAAAGAGGGGACGATCCGAGCATGAGCACCATGAACGTCTCGCTGCCGGACGCGCTCAAGGCCTTCGTCGATGAACAGGTCGCGCAGCGCGGCTACGGCAGCAGCAGCGAGTATGTGCGGGAACTGATCCGGCGCGATCAGGACCGCCAGCGCCTGCACGCCCTGCTGCTCGCCGGGGCGGCCTCTCCCGCCGGACCGGTGGCTGACGCAACTTGGTTCGATGCGTTGCGCCATTCGGTCCACACCCGAACCGCGTGACCGCCAAGCCTGTCCATCCACGCGCCGCTGCGCAGCAGGATATCGAAGCCGCCGTCGCCCACTACCTCGCCAAAGCCGGCGCGGCGGTGGCACTCGCCTTCATCGACGCAATGCAGGCGGCCTTTCGACGCATCGGCGCGCATCCCGGCCTCGGCTCACCGCGTATCGGCATCGAACTGGGTATGGACGGGTTGTGCGCCTGGCCGCTCCGCCGCTTTCCCTATCTCGTCTTTTACCGGGCCGAGCGTGACCGCGTCGATGTCTGGCGCGTGCTGCATGCGAAGCGGGATGTTCCGGCATGGATCATCGGGGCGGAAACCCAGGCGCCACCGCGCTGACGCGTGCGCCGCGCCATCACATTCTACGGCAGCGGTACGGCCCTGCCCGCGTGCCGCATTCGCGTCAGCCGCAGATGGCAAAACACCACGAACCCCAGCAGCCCCGCATTGAACAGGATGACCAGGCCTCTATTGCCGCAGGCTGCTTCGCGCGACGCCCGTTCCCACTCCGACATGCCCATGAACAGCGGATCGAGGACGCCGATCCCGAGGCAGACGGTCAGCCAGTTCGACAGGGACAGGAGGATGAGCACTGTCATGACGCCCATACCGGCCAGGCTCGCCGTCCGCTCCGCGCGGAGACCGCCGGACAGGTACAGCGCTTCCCATTCTTCGCTACTGCGGACCAGCGTATCGGGCTGTTTCCAGCCCGCGGGCGGCTTGACGGCGTGGTCCGCCAGCCATCCGAAGCATTGCTGGTACCAAACGAAATGGGCGATCGGCCACAGCAGCATGAGGAGGACAAGCAAGAGCCATAGCCACAGCGGCGGTGAAAGGTCGGGCAACAGCCCGACTGTCATAATAAGGGGTGCTATAACCACCAATGAGGACATCAGCGCGCGCATCGCAATCCGCAGGCGGATGAGGCCGGTTGCCCAGAACAGGAACCTGTCCTTCATCGGGGCATCGCGCAGGAGATAGAGCAACGGCTTCTCGCCGCCGGCGATCGGTGCCTGGACCAGCCAGGTACCGTCGGCCAGCGGGACGCACAGGCTCGCGGCCCAGTCATGGGTCGGCCAATGCATAAAGCCCTCGGCGGTCAGGCTAGGCGCGGCCATGGTCCGGCTTGGTGTGGGTTGTTGCGCCATTCTGCGACGCAGTGTTCATGGCCCGGCCGCCCGCGTCCACCACCTTGCGATAGAAGACACCCCTGAACCCCGCGCCGGTACAATACATGCCCTCGGAGCCGCCTCGCCATAACCCGGCGGGGTCCGGGGTAACACTGTTACCCCGGCGGGGGTGTTGGGGGCGGCGCCCCCAACGGACCGTGCCAATACATGCCGGTCTTCAGAACCTGGCACCAGCAACCCCCGCCACCGGAATCCCCGCCGGCCCCGGCCGCCTCGCCCCCGCCACTCGCCGCAGGTCATCAAAGCGCCCGGCCTCCACGCACGCCTTCAGCAGCGTGAACTCCACCAGATCCGTCTGGGCCCGGCTGCCGCCGATGCGTTCGCTCTCGGCCAGCAGCGGTTCCAAAGTGTCGATCACCGCGGAGAAATCCCCGCGCTGAAACGCCGCGAAGGCGCGTGACGCCGCGGGGATCACGGACCCGGAGGGATATCGCCCCGCGCGCGCCATGTCCTCGATCTGCCGGATGCGAGCCTCCAGCCCTGCCCCGTCGCCGGCCACACTTTGCGCCAGCACCACATGCAGGTCGGGGAAGGCCGTGCTGGCCTGGGGGAAGGTGCCGACGGCAAAGTCGTGCAGCTCCCGCCACGCCGCTTCATCGCGCGGCGCCCCGGCGAGTTCGACGCGCCACAGGAAGGAGACAGCGTCCTGCAGCTTCTGGCGCGGCAGGCCGCTATGGCCGGCCAGCGAGAAGGCCTCGCGATACAGCCGGCAGGCACCGTCCAGGTCGCCGTCGGCCAGCGCGCCGAGCGCCTGGTGCCAGTGCAGGTGGCCGTGGAGGATGCCGCCGCGGGGATAGGTCTTCAGCCATTCGGCGAGGAAGGCGCGGGCGGCATCGGGCTCGCCGTCCTCGTAGAACAGATGCGCCTGGGAATGGGCGATCCAGCCGCTGGCCGGCTGCCGGTCAAAGGACCGAGCGATGATCGGCCGCGCAGCGTCGCGCTGGCCGTTCTCGCACAGCGCCATGGCGTAGCTGGAATCGAACCACCAATCCGCGCCGTAGTGCGGGGCGAGCGCGGTCATCAGCGCGGCGAGGCGCGCCTTTTGCCCGACCTCGCCGGAGGAACCGATCAGCCCGTTCGGGTTGGCCGTGGTGTTCAGCACGATGGCATCGCGCGGCCATTGCGCGAGATGCGCCTCGAGGGCGGCGATGGTGGTGGCGATCGGGCTCGTCATCATGGTGCGGAAGAAGTCGACCTGGCTGGCTTCGCGCGCGGTGACGCCGGGTGTGAGCGCCTCGGCCTGCGCAAGGGCGGCGCGGGCGCCGGGGATGTCGGCGAACATCAGCAGGACCTGGGCGCGGGCGGCGTGGGCCAGGGCGAAGCCGGGATCGGCGGCGACGGCTTCGTCGAAAGCGTCGAGCACGCCGGCATGCAGCATCAGCAGCATGTCGAGGCCGCGCACATAGGCATCGCGTGCGGCGACGGAGGCCGTGGACACGGGCAGGTCGTAGCGATCCGTCAGCATGGTGCTTCCTCGCGGCGTGGCGCCTGCGGAAGTTAGCGCGGCCGCGGCGCGACATGGCAACCCGAGCGGATCTGCGGATATCGCCCATGGATTGATTTTTATGATATGATTTTCGCGTGATTCTGATCCCTCGCCTCACCCTTTTCATCGTCCCCAAACCCGGCGGGGTCCGGGGTAACACTGTTACCCCGGCGGGGGTCCGGGGGCGGCGCCCCCGGTGACCCTCGCCCGTCTCCGCCTGGCCCGCACGGACGGCATCGGTCCCCTCACTTTCCGTCGACTGCTGGCCCGCCATGGCGACCCGGATACCGCGCTTGCCGCGCTGCCGGCGCTGTCGGCCAGGCGTGCCGCGCCATATGAACCGCCTTCAGAGGCCGAGGCGCGGCGGGAGACCGCCGTGCTGGCGAAGCGTGGCGGTCGCTTCGTCTTCCTGGATGACCCGCTCTACCCGCCGCTGCTGGCGCTGCTGCCGGATGCGCCGCCGGTGCTGGCGGTGCTGGGCGATGCCTCGCTGCTGGCGGCCCCGGCGGTGGCGATCGTCGGTGCGCGCAATGCGTCGTCGGCCGGGCGGCGTGTCGCGGAGGAACTGGCGGAGTCCCTTGCCGGAAAGGGGCTGAGCGTCGTCTCCGGCCTGGCGCGCGGCATCGATACCGCAGCGCATGAAGGTGCCCTGCGGTCGGGCGGGACCGTGGCGGTGCTGCCCGGCGGGATCGACGTGCCCTATCCGCCGGAGAACGCCGCACTGGTGGCGTGGATCGCCGAGCGCGGAGCCGTGGTGGCGGAAAGCCCGCTCGGCACGGCGCCGCAGAACCGACATTTCCCGAAGCGGAACCGGATCGTCGCGGGGTTGTCGCTCGGCGTGGTGGTGGTGGAGGCGGCGCACCGCTCCGGCACGCTGATCACCGCCCGTCTCGGCCTGGAACATGGGCGGGAGGTCTTCGCGGTGCCGGGTTCGCCGCTCGACCCGCGCTGCCGGGGGTCGAACGACCTGATCCGCCAGGGCGCGCATCTGGTGGAAAACGCCGATGACGTGCTGGACCACCTGCCGGGGGCGCCGCGCGCCGGACCGCTGTTCGACCCCGCGCGGATGGCCACCGCGGGGCCGGAAACCGCGGAAGACGCGGCCGACGGCCTTGGACCGCCCCCGGAAGGGGCGCAGGAAATCATTGAATTGATTGGATTGTCACCGGTATCGGTTGACGAGGTGCTTCGCCGCTGCCACCTGACCCCCCCGGAACTTCAGGCCGTGCTCACGGATCTGGAGTTGGAAGGTCTGGTAGAACTGCTGCCAGGCCATCGCGTCATGCGCAGCGCAGTTTAGGTGAATCCGACCGAAATGTCTGATGTTGTCGTGGTGGAATCGCCGGCCAAGGCCAAGACGATCGAGAAGTATCTCGGTCGTGACTTCACGGTGCTGGCGTCCTTCGGGCATGTCCGCGACCTGGAGGAGAAGGACGGCGCCGTCCTGCCGGACCAGGATTTCGCGATGGTCTGGGGCAAGGACGGGCGCGGCGAGGCGCAGGTCGGCAAGATCGCCCAGGCGCTGAAGGGGGCGAAGCGGCTGTATCTCGCCACCGACCCGGATCGGGAAGGCGAGGCGATCTCCTGGCATGTGAAGGACATGCTGGGCAGCCGCGGGGCGCTGCGCGGCAAGGACGTGCAGCGCATCACCTTCAACGAGATCACCAAGCGCGCCGTGCAGCATGCGGTGGCGCATCCGCGCGACCTCGACGTGCCGCTGATCGATGCGTATCTGGCGCGGCGGGCGCTGGACTATCTGGTGGGCTACACGCTGTCGCCGCTGCTGTGGCGCAAGCTGCCGGGGTCGCGTTCGGCGGGCCGCGTGCAGTCGGTTGCGCTGCGCCTGATCTCCGATCGTGAGGCCGAGATTGAGGCCTTCAAGGCCCGCGAATACTGGACCATCGAGGCGAAGTTCCAGACGCCGGCCGGCGCGCCCTTCACGGCGCGGATGACGCATCTGGACGGGAAGAAGCTCGACCAGTTCGACCTGAATGAGGCCGGTTCGGCGAACCGGGCGAAGGGGCTGGCGGAAGCCGCGACCTATGCCGTCGCCTCGGTCGAGAAGAAGCGGACGCGGCGCAACCCGCCGCCGCCCTTCATGACCTCGACCCTGCAGATGGAGGCGTCGCGCAAGCTCGGCATGGGCGCGCAGCAGGCGATGCGCACGGCCCAGCAGCTCTACGAGGCCGGGCACATCACCTATATGCGGACCGACGGCGTCTCCATGGCGCGGGAGGCGATCGCCGCCATCCGCGACCACGTGAAGGACGAGTTCGGCCCCGACTACCTGCCGGTCACGCCGCGCGACTACCAGACCAAGGCGAAGAACGCCCAGGAAGCGCATGAGGCGATCCGCCCGACCGATGTGAGCCGGTCCCCGGAGGTGATGGGGCGTGAGCTGGATGGCGCCCAGGCACGACTCTACGAGCTGATCTGGAAGCGTGCCGTGGCGTCGCAGATGTCCGCGGCGGAGCTGGACCAGACGGCGGTGGATATCGCCTCCGCCGATGGGAAGATCCATTTCCGTGCAACAGGTTCCGTCGTGGCCTTCGACGGCTTCCTGAAGCTGTATCGCGAGGATGAAGACGACCGCGCGGCCGATCTGCGCGCCGGCATCAAGCCCGCCGAACCGACCGAGGACGAGGACAGCCGCATCCTGCCTCCAATGGCCGAGCGTGATCCGCTCAAGCGCGGCGAGGTCACGGCCAGCCAGCACTTCACCCAGCCACCGCCGCGTTATTCCGAGGCATCGCTGGTGAAACGGTTGGAGGAACTCGGCATCGGGCGGCCTTCGACCTATGCCTCGATCCTGCAGCGGCTGCAGGACTTGAAGTACGTGACGCTCGAAAAGCGGCGCTTCGTCGCGCAGGATCTCGGGCGGATGGTCACGACCTTCCTCGTCCGTTTCTTTGAAAAATATGTGGATACGGGCTTCACCTCGGCGATGGAGGAGAAGCTCGACGAGATCTCCGCCGGCCAGGTGGATTGGCGCGCGGTGATGCGCGCCTTCTGGACCGAGTTCTCGGCCGCGGTGGAGGCGACGCGCGACCTCAAGATCCGTGACGTGATCGATGCGCTGGACGAGGACCTCGGCCCACACATCTTCCCGGCGCGGGCGGACGGGTCCGATCCGCGGCTCTGCCCGACCTGCGGCAACGGGCGGCTTGGGCTGCGGCTTGGCCGGACCGGGGCCTTCATCGGCTGCTCCAACTACCCGGAATGCCGCTACACCCGCCCCTTCGGCGTGGATGACGGTGGCGGCGAAGGCGGCGCGCCGGCGGAACAGGAACTTGGCGAGGATCCCGTGACCGGTGAGAAGGTCACGATGAAGCGCGGGCCCTATGGCTTCTATATCCAGCTCGGCGAGCCCGGGACGGATGCCAAGGGCAAGCCGATCAAGCCGAAAAGGACAAGTCTTCCCAACGGCGTATCGCCCGACAATGTGACATTGGATCAGGCGCTCGGGCTGCTGTCCCTGCCGCGCGTGGTGGGCGCCGATCCCGAGACCGGGGAGGAGATCACCGCCGGCCTCGGGCGCTTCGGCCCCTATGTCCGCTGCGGGTCGGTGTTCAAGTCGCTCGACAAGGACGACGACGTGCTGACGGTTGGGATGAACCGGGCGCTGGTGCTCCTTGCCGATGCGCGGTCGCGGGTGCGCGAACTCGGCGTCCATCCCAAGGACCGCGAGCCGGTGGTAGTGCGTAAGGGGCGGTTCGGGCCTTATGCGCAGCACGGCAAGACGGTCGCCAACCTGCCGCGTGATGTCGCGATGGAGGATATGAGCCTCGAAGACGCGATCGCGCTGCTCGAGGAGAAGGGCAAGGCGCTGAAGCCGCGCGGCGCGGCCGGGCGCAAGGCCGCCGCGCCCAAGGCGGCGAAGAAGGCCGAGGGTGCCGCGCCGGCCGCCCGCAAGGCACCCACGGCCAAGGCCCCGGTTCGCAAGGCAGCGGCCAAGCCCGCGGCGAAGAAGGCTCCGGCCAAGGCAAAGGCCAAGCCCGCCCCGCGCCCCGGCAAGACCACCCGCTGATGGTCCGGCGCGGGCCGCCGCCCAAGGGGCACAAGGCGCGCGCCCGCACGGGAAAGACCGTCGGGGGCGGCAAGGTGTCGCCCCGAACCACGAGGGCATCCAAGGCCGAGACCACACGGCCGCCGCGCGGCGACGCGCCGGATGCCGCGCCCCGCCCGGCCGCGGAGCCGCCCCGGCCGCATCGCGCGACGGCCACCGCTGCTGCCGGACCGCAGGCGAGTTCGCGCCGCCGTGCCGCTGCGCGGCCGGACGAACCGCAACCCCTGCCCTCCAAGGCCGCGCTGCGACAATTCCTCGCCGAGGCCGGCGGGCGGGTGACCAAATCCACCATCGCCCGCGCCTTCGGCCTGACGGCCGACCAGCGCCAGGCGCTGCGGATGCTGATGCGCGAAATCGCCGCGGAGGGCGGCAGCGCCCCGGCCGGCAAGCGCGCCGTCATCGCGCCATCCCGCCTGCCGGAGATGGCCCCGGTCGAGATCATCGGCACCGACCCCGATGGCGACCCCATCGCCCGGCCGGTCGGCTGGCAGGGCGAAGGCCGCCCGCCGGTCATCTACATGCGTCTCGAACCGAAGGGGCAGCCCGCGCTGACCGCCGGCGAACGGGTGCTGGCGCGGCTGAAGCCGATCGGGCCGGGCAAGTATGAAGGGCGCACCTTCAAGCGGATCGCCGGCACGGCACCCGCGCGCATCCTCGGCGTCTTCGAGGAAGGCCGGATCATCCCCACCGACCGCCGCCAGAAGGGCATCTGGGACGTCCCACGCGGCGAGGAGAACGGCGCGAAGCCGGGCGAGATCGTCCTCGCAGAACCCCTGCCTTCGGCGCGGCATTTCGGCCCCAAGCCGGCCCGGATCATCGAACGCCTGGGCGTGATGGGAGAACCGCGCTCGGTCTCCCTGGTCTGCATCCACGCCCATGGCATCCCGGACGTCTTCCCGGCCGAAGCCGTGCAGCAGGCCGAGAAGGCGCATGGCGTGACGGCGCGCGGCCGCACCGACCTTCGCGACATCCCGCTGGTGACGATCGACGGGGAGGACGCGCGCGACTTCGACGATGCCGTCTTCGCCGAACCGGACGGGACCGGCTGGCGCGTGCTGGTCGCCATCGCCGACGTCGCGCATTACGTCACCACCGGCAGCCCGCTCGACCGCGAGGCCTGGGCGCGCGGCAACTCCGTCTATTTCCCCGACCGCGTCGTGCCGATGCTGCCCGAGGCCCTGTCCAATGGCTGGTGCAGCCTGCGCCCAGCCGAGGAACGCGGCTGCCTCTATGTCGAGATGCGGTTCGACGCGGAAGGCCGCAAGCACGCCCACGCCTTCGGTCGCGGCATCATGCGATCCGCCGCGCGGCTGACCTATGAGCAGGTCCAGCAGGCCGCCGATGCCGGCACCGATCCGGCCGCCCTACCCCAGGGCCACATCGCGCGGCTGTACGGCGCCTTCCGCGCGCTGCTGGCGGCGCGGGAGAAGCGCGGCACGCTCGACCTCGACGTGCCGGAACGCCGCGTCCTGCTGGATGCGAAGGGCCAGGTCGCGGCGGTGGTCCCGCGCGCGCGGCTCGACGCGCATCGGCTGATCGAGGAATTCATGGTCGCCGCCAATGTCTGCGCGGCGGAGGAGCTGGAACGCCTGGTTCAGCCCTGCATGTACCGCGTCCATGACCGGCCCTCGGACCAGAAGATGGAAGGGCTGCGGCAGTTCCTCGCGACCTTCGACATTTCGCTTCCACAATCCGACCGGCTGCACCCGCGCGACTTCGCCCGCGTGCTCGACAAGGTGCGCGGCACGCCCGAGGAACGGCTGGTGAATGAGGCCGTGCTGCGCGGCCAGTCCCAGGCCGCCTATTCGCCCGACAATCTCGGCCATTTCGGCCTGGCCCTGCCGCGCTATGCGCATTTCACCTCGCCGATCCGCCGCTATGCCGACCTGCTGGTGCATCGCGCGCTGATCCGCGGGCTGAAACTCGGCAAGGACGGCATCGACGAGGCCGAGGCCGCGCGATTCCCCGACACCGCCGAGCACATCACATCGACCGAACGCCGCGCCGCCGCGGCCGAACGCGATGCCGTGGACCGCTATCTCGCGGCCTATATGGCACAGCGAGTCGGAGAGTCGTTCGAGGCACGAATTTCCGGGGTGACTCGCTTCGGCCTCTTCGTCACGCTGGAGGAGAACGGGGCAAGCGGAATTGTCCCGCTCGGATCACTGCCGGACGACCGATGGGACTTGGACGAGGCCACGCAGACGCTGGCCGGTCGCAGGACGAGAATGACCTTCCGGCTGGGCGATGCCGTGGAGGCCCGCTTGGCGGAAGCGAGTCCGCGCACGGGCGGCATGGTGTTCCACCTGATGCAAGGACTGCCCGAGCGCGGCCGGTCCCGCCCCGCCCCAAAAGGCCAGCAGCGCGCCCGTCGCCGCTGATCCTGCTGCTGCTGATCCTGCTGCCGGGCATCGTCGCGGCGCAGGAGGTCTCCAGCACCGGTGCCTATCCGCGCGACGAGATGCGTCTTGTCCTCGGTGCCGGATTCGCGGCCATCCTGGAACGGCACCTGGAAGCCGCGACGCCGGGGGACCTGCTGGTCTGGTCCCTGACCGGCATGACGGACATCGATCCCGAACTTTCCGTCCAGCGCGCCGGGCGGACGGTGCGCCTGCTCCAGGGCGAGCGGGTGCTGCTTTCGCGCAGCCTGCCCGGGCGGGCGGAGGGCGAAGGCTTCGCCGCCGCCGGCGGTGCCGCGGCCGACCGGCTGACGCTGTTCCAGCAGGCCGGCTGGAACGCCTCCGCGGCGCTGCGCGCGGCCGGCACCTCGGGGCTGATCCGGCACAGTTTCGAGGCCATCTTCAATCACCTCGATCCCTTCAGCCGCTACATCACGCCCGAGGAAGCGCAGGCCGCGCGGGAACGTCGCACCGGCGAGGCCGGGCTCGGCCTGCGCCTGGCACCCGGGCGCGGCCCCGGCACCATGATCGCGGCGATCGCCCATGGCGGTCCGGCAGCGGAAGCCGGGCTGCTCGTCGGCGACCGCGTGCTGGCCATCGACGGCACGGCGCTGCGCCCGCGCGATGCGGCCGGCGCGGCGGGGCTGTTGGAAGGCCCGGCCGGCACCGATGTCGTGCTGCTGATCGAACGCGACCGCCAGCGGCGCGAGGTGGCGCTGCGCCGTGTCCTGCCGCCCGGCAGCCCGGTAACCGCCGAACGGGTGGATGATGTCCTCATCATCCGCCTGCCCTCCTTCTCCGCCCAGTCGGAACGCCAGGTGGCCGCCGCCCTGCTCGGCGCCTTCAGCCAGGGGATGCCGCGGGCCGTCGTGCTGGACCTGCGCGGCAATCGCGGCGGGCTGCTGTCCCAGGCGGCGGCCGTCACCGACATCTTCCTCGGCCCTGGCGAGGCCTTCCGCACCCTGGGCCGCCACCCCGAGGCCAGCCGCATCTACGTCACCGCCGGGCGCGATTTGGCCGAACAGCGCCCCCTGGTGGTGCTGGTCGATGGGCGCACGGCATCCTCGGCCGAGATCGTCGCCGCCGCCCTGTCCGATCGCGGCCGCGCGGCGGTGGTCGGCACCAACACCACCGGCAAGGGGCTGGTGCAGCTGGTGGTGCCGCTGCCCGATGGCGGCGAATTGCTGATGAGCTGGTCGCGCCTGATCATGCCGGCGGGCTGGCCGTTGCAGGGCATCGGTGTGCTGCCGGGGCTGTGCACCGCCGGCGGGCCGGCCGCGACGACCGAGGCGCTGGGCAGCCTGCGCGCCGGCCAGAGCCCGATGGGCGAGGGCCAGTCGCGCCAGCGCGCCCTGCGGCATCCGGTAAATCCCGAGGAAGTGGAGGCCCTGCGGGCGCTGTGCCCCGCCGGCGAGGTGGCGGAATCGGTTCTGCCCCTGGCCCGTTCCCTGGCGCTGGACCCGCAGGCGCGGGCCGCGGCGATGGCGCGGTAGGGCCATGCGCCCGGCCTTTTCGGCAAAAAACCGCACCAGTCATGCCGGTCTTGCTTGACGCCGCCGCCGCGGCCGTTAGGTTGCGGCCTCTCGCGCCCGGGGCCCACTCGCCCGCGGGCCATGGAGTTGTGTCATGGCCAAGTCGAACACCATCCTGATCCGCCTCGTGAGCAGCGCCGATACGGGCTACTTCTATGTCACGAAGAAGAACACCCGCACGATGACCGCGAAGATGGAGAAGAAGAAGTACGATCCGGTGGCGCGGAAGCACGTCGTGTTCCGCGAAGCCAAGATCAAGTGATCCGCGGGCGGGCATGACCCGCCCCTGATTGCCGGCGTTTGGACGGGCGCGCCTTCGGGCGGCGCCCGTTTGTCGTTGCGTGGGTGCCAGGCGTCCCCGGCGCCGGGCGCGCGAGGTGCAACCGCGCCCATGACGAACGGCTGCACGCACGTTCAAGCAAACCTGCTCAAGGCCGGGAATACGGCGCGCGGCTTACGCTTCAGCGCCGATGCGCCTCAGTAGGCGCGAAAACACTCCGCCCCGGTTTCGCGGCCCGTAACACCCTGACTCAGGCTCGGCCTGAGATACAGGGATCCGTCGTCTCTCCGACGAACCAAATTGCTTGGCGTATAGAAAAGATGAGCGTGTGGATACCACGACCTGATCTTCGCCAGCAGAGGCTTTCCGGCAAAAAAATGCTCGTCCGTAACCTGCTGCGTGGCGTTGCCTGTACTGCATCCAGCCAGAACGATAGTTCCGTTGTGTTTTATGGAAAATTGCTTAAGGAGTGATATTATATTCTTTGTATCATATTCCCCAATATTACTTATATCAGCATGCCCAACTAAAAATATCCTATCGATATCGCCAAGATTTTGCGGAATATCATGATAGGTAACGACCTGCGCTCCCTTGCCGCAAAACAGTGCATCGATACTGGCCCCGAGGCGGAGTAACTCGTCTTCGTCCCCGACGATGACAATGACATCCACCATTCTGGTGCCCCTCCGCGACCGTCTTGCCAACTATCTGTCAAGCCTGACGATGCGAATCCGTAATGCTTAATTTGGGCATCCTCAACGCAACTCTTAGTGTGCGACGTTCCCACGTAATCGCCAAATAGTTGAGAATAGCGCCCTGGCCGACGACCTTCGGCCACTCACCGTCACCCGGCAGGGGCCGGACCTTACCGCCGTCCCTTGAAAGCCACGGACCCGCTGCTTCGCGGCAAATGGGAGACGCTATTCCGGTTGCTCGCCCCAATCCTCGGCCGTCGCGGCCTCGACCCGGTTCCGCCCGTGTTCCTTGGCGCGGTACAGCGCGGCGTCGGCCACACCGATCAGCGCATCCGCCGCCGCCTGGCCGCGCGCCACCGCAAGGCCGATGCTGACCGTGACCGGCAGCGACAGCGCACCGGCCATCGCCGGACTGTCGGCGACGGCGGCGCGCAGCCGCTCGGCCACCGCCGCACCTTCCTCCTCCCCGGCCCCGGCGATCACGACGAGGAATTCCTCCCCGCCATACCGCGCGACCACATCGACCGCGCGGAGGTGCTCGCGCAGCCGGGAGGAGACCTCCTTCAGGGCGGCATCGCCGGCCGCATGGCCATGCCGATCGTTCAGCGGCTTGAACCGGTCCACGTCGATCAGCAGCACCGCCGCCGTCGCCCCCGTGCGGAGCAACGATTCGAGGTGGCGACGCACATAGCGCCGGTTGCGCAGCCCGGTCAGCGAATCGGTGACCGCGAGTTCCAGCGAACGGTCGAGGCTCTCGCGCAGCAATTCCTGATAGCGCCGGCGCCGCAGCTGGTTGCGCACCCGCGCGCGCAGTTCCGGCGCATCGACCGGACGCATGACATGGTCCGATGCCCCGAGGTCGAAGGCGCGCAGCACGGCGTGGCGCTGATCCTCCCCGGCCAGGAGCACCAGCGGCAGGTCGCGGAGGTCGCCATGCGCGCGCAGGCGGGATGCGAGGCGCAGCGCATCGCCGCCGGCCAGCGGCAGGCACAGCAGCGCCAGGTCGTGCAGCGCGTCCTGCAACCGCTCCCAGGCCGTCGGCTCATCGGGCGCGTGCTCGATCGTCATGCCATCAGCGGCGACCGCGGCGGCGACCGCGCTCGCTTCCTCGGGCGTTCCGCCTGCGAGCAGCAGCCGCGCGCCGGTGAAATCCTCGACCGGCGCCCCCGGCGCCTCGAAGCCAAGGTCGCGCGCCGTGTCGGCCCGCACGCGCCAGGCATCCAGCACCTGCTTCATGCGCAGCAGCGCGCGCAGCCGCGCGAACAGCAGCGCGGTATCGACGGGCTTCGAGATGAAGTCGTCCGCCCCGGCTTCGAGGCCGCGCACGCGTTCCGACTGTTCGGTCAGCGCCGTGACCATCACCACCGGGATGTGCGCCGTGGCCTGCTGCGACTTCAGCCGGCGGCAGACCTCATAGCCATCCATGCCTGGCATCATCACATCGAGCAGCACGACATCCGGCGCCCAGGCGGATGTCAGCGCCAGCGCCTCGGGCCCGGAGGCGGCGAGCGCCACCTCGAAATACTCGGCCCGCAGCTTCGCCTCGAGCAGGCGGAGATTCGCGGGGATGTCGTCCACCACCAGCACGCGCGCCGTCACGCCAGTACCCCCCGTGTCCTGCCATCCAACCGTAACTGGCCAGTTCCAGCAACGGGACCTATCACGAGCTGGGTGACAAGCCCTTGAATCGTCACACTTATGTCATGGAGCACCGCATGTCGGGGATCACCGCCGGCGACCATCCCTCCAGGGCGCGGGAGGGCGGCTTCGGCCTGTTCCTCCGGCGCTGGGCAGCCAATCCGTTGCAGATGGGCTCGGTGGTGCCGTCCTCGCGCGCCCTGGGCCGACGCATCGCCGCGCTGGTGGAACGCAGCGGGGATGAGGTGGTGGTCGAGCTCGGCGCCGGCACGGGGGCAGTCAGCCGCGCGCTGCTGGATGGCGGCGTGCCACCGGACCGGCTCGTGGTGGTCGAGATCGTGCCCGACATGGCGCGTCACCTGGCGCGCACCCTGCCCGGCGTCACGGTGATCGAAGGCGACGCCTTCGCGCTGCCCGAGGCATTGCCGGCCGCGCTGCACGGTCGCGTCGGCACAGCGATCTGCGGCATTCCCCTGGTGCTGCTGCCGGTGGAGCAGCAGCGCCGCTTCGTCGCGGCGGTGGAAGCAGTGGCGCCGGGGCGTGGCTTCCTGCTGTACAGCTACTGCGTGACTTCGCCGCTGCCGCGGCGCGCGCTGGGGCTGACGGCGCGCCGCGAAGCCTGGACGCCGGCCAACTTCCCGCCCGCCAGCGTCTGGCGCTATCGCCCTGCGGGCTGATCGCCGCATCGAATCCTTCCGCCGCCACCGCCCAACCCGGGAGGGGCGGCATAGATGCCCGGTCGCGACGAATGGTGAGGATGGCGTCCCCACCGCATCCGCCTCCTTCGGATCGCAGCCCAACCGCGATCCGGGCGCGCGAATGCGCGACAGCGCCCGGACCCTCCGCCACCTGCAGCGCGGATTTGCGGCGCTCGCCGCCTGAAGGCACACAGAACCCGTCACGCGCTGGTCAGCGTCACCTCCCGCCCGTCCTTGTGGCGCAGATGCGCGATCAGCCGCGGATGCGGGCTCTGGCGGACCTTCACAGCGTCCGTCAGGCCGCGCGCGGTCAGCGAACCACGCAGCGCCTGTGTGTCGGGGTGCTCCGCCTCGAGCGAGGTCAGCCGCCAGCCGGAATCCTTGATGCGCTTGCCGGCGCGCTCGCCGTCCCACTGGATCAGCGGCGGGATCAGGTTGTTCATGTCCTGGCGCTGCGGCGGGAAGGCCATGCGCCAGGCGAGGTCGCCGCGCGACATCGAGCGGACCTCCCCGGCATGGGACGGGCCGAGCCGCGCGACCACCGCATCCAGCGCCGGGGTGGAAGCGACATAGGCGATCAGCCGGGGCTCGGCTTCGAGCATCGTCCGCAGCGAGGCGTCATCGAGGTCGAAGGGCCGCGGATGCGCCGGCGCGGGCTGCCCCGGATCCGGGGCGATGATCTCGAGGTAGCAGGCAGCCCCGAGGCCAAGCAGCATGTTGTGGGTGCCGACGCCGGTATGAACGCCGCCCTTCACGGGCTTCACGCCGAGGGTTTCCTCGACGTAGCGGGCGCCTTCCTCGAGCGTGCGGGCTCCAATGACGATGTGGTCGATCTCAGCCATGCGAATCCTGGCGTTTCCTGTTGGTCCGGGTGCGCGTCAGCGCACCGCGAACTGGGTCTTACCGAACATGACCTCCCGTTCGGCATCGGTCATCTGCCCGCGGCGCTGGTTCTCGGACAGCACCGCGACGCCACGCTGGACTGCGGGCCGCGCGGCGATGGCATCGTGCCAGCGCTTCACGTTCGGATATTGACCGAGATCAACGTTGCGCCGCTCCGCATTGCGAATCCAGGGAAAGGTGGCGATGTCGGCGATCGAGTAGTCCGGCCCGGCGAGGTAGGGCGATTGCGCCAGCCGCTTGTCGAGCACCCGGTGCAGGCGCGCGACCTCATTGGTGTAGCGTTCGACCGGATAGGTGAGCTTCTCGGCCGCGTAGTTGGCGAAGTGATTGTACTGGCCGAACATCGGCCCGACGCCGCCCATCTGGAACATCAGCCATTGCAGCGCGGTGTAGCGCGTGGCCGGGTCCTTCGGGATCAGCGCGCTCGCGGCTTTCTCCGCCAGATAGATAAGGATGGCGCCGCTTTCGAACAGGCTGAGCGGCTTCCCGCCCGGGCCGTCGGGATCGACGATGGCGGGGATGCGGTGGTTGGGCGTGATGGCGAGGAATTCGGGGCGGAACTGCTCGCCCTTGCCGATCGCGACCGGAACCACTTCGTAGGGGATGCCGCGCCCCTCCTCTATCAGTTCCTCGAGCAGGATGTGGACCTTGTGGCCATTCGGGGTCGGCCAGGTCCAGACCTGGATGGGTGCCGGCATCGGTGCTCTCCTCCGTGAACGGAGAAGGGTGCGCCAGCCGGCGCGGGGTGACAACGCCCGGGCCTGTGACGCGCCGCGCTTGCGGGGCGCGCGCCGGACCGTGAGACTACGGGTGATGGAGACTGGAGGATCATGGTCGGATTTCCCGCCGCACGGCTGACCGACATGCACATCTGCCCGATGGTCACGGTGCTGGTGCCCCATGTCGGCGGCCCCATCGCGGGGCCCGGCGCGCCCACCGTGCTGATCGGCAGCCTGCCGGCCGCGCGCGTGACGGACATGTGCGTCTGCGTCGGACCGCCGGACATGATCGCCAAGGGCTCGGCGACCGTGATGACGATGAAGATGCCGCAGGCGCGCATCCTCGATAACTGCGTGCATGGCGGCATCATCGTGCTCGGCTGCTTCACCGTGCTGGTGGGCGACGGCGCGGGCGGCGGAGGTGGTGGCGGCGGTGGGCCGGCGGCGGCGCTGCTGGCGAAGATCCTGTCCGGCAAGTCGCAGATCAAGCTCGAGGGACCGCCGGAATTCCAGCTCAAGACGATGATGGCGCTGGCCAAGCTGGCGGCGACGCCGACCGGGCTCGCGCTGCTGCAAAGCCTGGACGCCGCGCCGCATACGACCACCATCAAGCCGAGCAAGGACGGCAGCAATTCGGAGAACGGGGCCGGCTACGCCAACCCGGTGACCGGCGCCCCGGGCCCGGGCACCGATTCCGAGGTGTTCTTCAACCCCGACAAGGACAAGCTGAACGGCCGGCCGGACCAGACGCGCGACCCGGCGATCGGCCTGGGGCATGAGCTGATCCACGCCAATCACGACGTGCACGGCACCAATGTGAAGGCGAGCAGCAACTACACCGGCGCGGACGGCAACACCTACAACGCGCCGGGGTATGAGCAGCAGGCGGTGGGCCTCGGCCCCTATGCCAACGACCCCTTCACCGAGAACAAGCTGCGCAAGGATTTCGACGACCAGGGGATCAGCAAGTTCCCCCACGAGCACCAGCGCCCACGCTACTGAACTCAAGGACGGAACGGACATCCGATGGCGAGCCTCTCGGTCACGATCAGAACCCTGACGCGGGAGGCGCTGTATCTCGACGTCGCGGTGGTGAACACGCGCAACAGCGACATCTTCGTCGCGGCGGTGCTGTTCGCGACCGACAATACCGGCGTGCGCGACCGCGACCCGGCGCTGCTGTTCGCAGCGCGCGGCGCGGGCGAACGCGTGGTGATCGGCAAATGGGTGCCGACCCCGCCCGAGGGGCGGAAGGTCGAGTCCGAGCCGGTGCCGTATTTCGCGAAGCTGAAGCCCGGGGAGCGCTGGGAGAATGCCTGCGGGCTGCCGCTGCCCGTCACCTATTTCGGCTTCTACGGCCCCGCGCCCGAGCCGCTGCGCGAACCGCGCATGCTGCCGAGCCTGGGGTTCAACCTCGGCATCCTGGATTCGGCGCGCTTCCCGCCCGGGGCGGGGGTGATCGTGCCGTCGATGGCGTCGCCACCCGATGCACCGTGGGAATGCGACAGCGGCTTCGGCAAGATGCTGCAGGAATTCCTGACGAGCGAGATCCTGCTGCCGGCGCCAGGCATTCCTTCACTGATCTGAGGGGATGGCCGATGGACCGGCAGGTGCCGCGGGCGAAGCTCGCCGAGACCTTCATTCATCCGAGCGTGAAGCTGCGCGAGACGGTGATCGGGCAGCGCTGCGAACTGCTGGAACGCTGCGCGGTCGAGTATGCGACGATCGGGGATGCGTCCTATCTCGGCCATGACTGCCAGGTGGCGGATGCGACGATCGGCAAGTTCTGCGCCATAGCGGCGCATGTGCGGATCGGGCCGCCGAACCATCCGATGGAACGGCCCTCGCTGCACCGCTTCACCTATGTGCCGGAATACTACGACACGGCGAAGCAACGCGACGCCGCGTTCTTCGCGGCGCGGCGGGCGGCGCGGACGACGATCGGGAACGATGTGTGGATCGGGCACGGCGTCACCGTGCTCGCCGGCGTAACCGTGGGCGATGGGGCCGTGCTCGCGGCCGGCGCGGTGGTGGTGAAGGACGTGGCGCCATACACCATCGTCGGCGGCGTGCCAGGTCGGGTGATCCGCGAACGGTTCCCGCGCGACATCGCCGGCCGGCTGCAACGCATCGCCTGGTGGGACTGGCCGTTCGAGGTGGTGATGGAACGGCTCGCCGATTTCCAATCCGACGACCTGGCGACGTTCTGCGATCACTGGGATCGGCCCTGACCGCGGGGGAGGATTCCACTCCCCCCGGCGAGCCTTCAGGCGTTCCCGGCCAGGTAGTCCATCGCCGCCAGCACCCCGCCAGCCTTGTACGGCACGCCGGCTTCCCGCAGGCCCATCTCCACGCCACCCAGCGTGCCGACCAGTTGCAGGTCGCCGAAATCGCCGAGATGCCCGATGCGGAACACCACGTCGTTCAACTGCCCGAGCCCATTGCCGAGCGACATGTTGTGCTTCTCGAGGATCGTCGCCCGCAGCGCATTCGCCGAATGCCCTTCCGGCAGCCGCACCGCCGTCAGCGCGGAGGAGTAGTGCCGCGGTTCCGCGCACTGGATCTCGAAGCCCCAATGGCGCACCGCGCGGCGCGTCGCCTCGGCATGCCGGTCGTGGCGGGCGAAGACGTTGTCGAGCCCTTCCTCCAGCAGCATGTCCACCGCCGCATCCAGCCCGTAGAGCAGGTTCGTCGCCGGCGTATAGGGGAAGTAGCCGGTCGCATTCGCCGCCAGCATCGCCTTCCAATCCCAGAAGGATCGCGGCAGCTTCGCGGTCTCGGAGGCCTTCAGGGCCTTGGCGCTGATCGCGTTGAAGGACAGGCCGGGCGGCAGCATCAGCCCCTTCTGCGACCCGGCGACGGTGACATCCACGCCCCATTCGTCGTGGCGGTAGTCAATCGAACCCAGCGAGGAAATGGTGTCCACCAGCAGCAGCGCCGGATGGCCGGCCGCATCCATTGCGCGGCGGACCTCATCGATGCGCGAGGTGCAGCCGGTGCTGGTTTCATTGTGCACGACGCAGACGGCCTTGATGGCGTGGGCCTTGTCGTCACGCAGGCGGGCCTCGATCTGCGCGACGTCCGCACCGCGGCGCCAGTCGGTCTTGATCAGGTCGGTGACGATGCCGAGGCGGCCCGACATTTCCTGCCACAGATGCGCGAACCAGCCGGTCTCGCACATCAGCACGCGATCGCCCGGCGACAGGGTGTTGGTCAGCGCCGCTTCCCACGCCCCGGTGCCGGAGGCCGGGTAGATGATCACATGGGACTGCGTCTTGAAGACGTGCCGCACCTTCTCCAGCAGTTGCTTGCCGAGCCGCCCGAAATCCGGGCCGCGATGGTCCATCGTCGGGTTGTCCATCGCCCGCAGCACGCGGTCGGGCACGTTGGTCGGGCCCGGGATCTGCAGGAAATGGCGGCCGGCAACCGGCTTGGACTGGAAATAGGCCATGGGGGCGTCTCCCTTTCTCGCCGCCCTTCATGCGCCAGGCGGCGCGCGGCGCCAAATGAGTTCGGCGCGTCGCGGCCATGAGCCGGCGCGATCGGTCAGCCTTGCCGCGGCCCGGCCATGAGCAGCACTTCTCCCGCCGATGAGCATTATGGATCGGACAGCGCGGCGCATCGCGGCTAGTTTCGCGCCGTCAGAAGGAAGGGACGGAATGGCGCAGGCGATCATGCTCCGCGAGCACGGCGGCCCCGAGGTATTGCGCGCCGAGGCCATTCATGTCCCGGCGCCCGGCCCCGGCGAGTTGCTGTTGCGCCAGACCGCGGTCGGCGTGAACTTCCACGACTGCTACGTGCGCTCCGGCCTGTATCGCACCCTTCCCCTGCCCGGCGTGCCGGGCATCGAGGCCGCCGGCGTGGTCGAAGCCGTCGGCCCCGGCGTGACCGGCTTCGCGCCGGGCGATCGCGTCGGCTACGTCACCGGCGGGTATGGTGCCTATGCCTCCCATCGCGTGATCCCGGCCGCCATCGCGCTGCGCCTGCCCGATGGAATGTCAGACAGCCTCGCCGCCTCCGTGCTGCTCAAGGGACTGACGGCGGAGATGCTGCTCCGCCAGGTGCATCGCGTGCAGCCGGGACAGACCATCCTGGTGCATGCGGCGGCCGGCGGCGTCGGGCGGCTGCTCTGCCAATGGGCGAAGCACCTGGGTGCCACGGTAATCGGCACCGCCGGGTCGCCCGCGCGTGCGGAGATCGCCCGGGCTTCGGGCTGCGCGCATGTCGTGCTCTACCGCGAACAGGACTTCGTCGCCGAGGTGAAGCGCATCACCGGCGGGCGCGGCGTCGATGCGGTCTATGATTCGGTCGGGCACGACACCTTCGACGGGTCGCTGGAATGCCTCGCCATGCGCGGGCACCTGGTGAATTTCGGCCAGGCCTCCGGGCCGGTGCCACCATTCCAGGTGCAGCGCCTCGCCGCGAAGTCGAACAGCCTGACGCGGCCGATCCTGTTCCACTACATCGGCGAACGCGCGGCGCTGGATGCGATGGCGGCCGCGCTGTTCGATGTGCTCGCCACCGGCGCCGTGCGCGCGGAAGCGGGTGCGACCTTTCCCCTCAGCGAGGCGGCGCGCGCCCATGCGCTGCTCGAATCCCGGCAGGCCGAGGCACGGCTCGTCCTGCTGCCGCAGGAATAGACCGGCATGAACGTGACGACGCGACCGACAATAGGCGACAGCCGCCTTGCCGAGCGCCTGCGGCGCGAGACCCGTGGTGAGGTGCTGTTCTCCGCCGCCGATCGCGGGCGCTACGCAACCGATGCCTCGATCTACCAGATCGAACCCTATGGCGTGCTGGTGCCGCGCGGCCTGGACGACGTGCAAGCGGCGATGACGCTGTGCCGGGAGGAAGGCATCCCTGTCCTGGCGCGTGGTGGCGGCACGTCGCAATGCGGGCAGACCGTGAACCGCGCGCTGGTGCTGGACTGCACCAAGTACCTGCGCAACGTGATCGAGGTCGATGCGGCCGCGAAGACCGCACGCGTGCAGCCGGGCATCACGCTCGGCGCGCTGAACGACGCACTGAAGAAGCACAACCTGTTCTTCCCGGTCGATCCCTCCACCTGGCAGCGCTGCACCATCGGCGGCATGGCCGGGAACAATTCCTGCGGGTCGAAGTCGATCCGCTACGGGCTGATGGCAGACAACGTCACGGCGATCGACGCGCTGCTGGCAGACGGGTCGCGCTTCACCTTCGGGGATCTGCCGGACAATCTCGGCGGTGACATTCCCGCGCCGGCGGCGGAACTGATCCAGCGCCTGCGCGCGCTCGGCACGCGGGAGGCGGAGGAGATCGCCGCGCGCTTCCCGCACCAGTTGCGCCGGGTCGGCGGCTACAATATCGAATCCCTGACGCCGGCTGCGCGCGCGGAGGGCCGCGGCAATCTCGCGCGGCTGCTGGTGGGGTCGGAAGGCACGCTCGCCTTCTCCGCCGCGCTGGATCTGAAACTGTGGCCGATCAAGCCGCGCAAGACGCTCGGCATCTGCCAGTTCCCGACCTTCCGTGCGGCGATGGCGGCGTCGCAGCACCTGGTCACGCTGGACCCGGAGGCGGTGGAGCTGGTGGACCGGACGATGATCGACCTCGGCCGATCGATCCCGATCTATCGCGCGACCATCGACAAGATGGTCAAGGGCGAACCGGACTCGCTGCTGATCGTCGAGTTCCATGGCTATGAGGATGCGCCGCTGCTCGCCGCGCTGGATCGGCTTGAGGAGATGATGGCCGATCTCGGTTACCCGGATGCCGTGGTGCGCGCGACGGATGCCGGCTTCCAGGCCGCCATCGCAGAAGTCCGCGAGGCCGGGCTCAACATCATGATGTCGATGAAGGGTGACGGTAAGCCGGTCTCCTTCATCGAGGATTGCGCGGTGGGTCTTGACGACCTCGCCGACTACACCGAACGGCTGAACGACGTCTTCGCGAAGCACGGCACCAAGGGCACCTGGTATGCCCATGCCTCGGTCGGCTGCCTGCATGTGCGCCCCGTGCTGAACATGAAGGACGGGGCGGATGTGGCGAAGATGCGCGCCATCGCCGAGGAATGCTTCGCCCTGGTGCGCGAATACAAGGGCAGCCATTCCGGCGAGCATGGCGACGGCATCGTGCGGTCCGAATTCAACGAGCCGATGTTCGGCCCCCGCATCGCCCGCGCCTTCGAGGAAGTGAAGGACAGCTTCGACCCGAACGCGCTGCTTAATCCCGGCCGCGTCGTGCGCGCGCCGAAGATGGATGACCGCAACCTGTTCCGCTACGCGCCGGGCTACGCCGCCGATGCCGCGATCACGCCCGCGCTCGACTGGTCAGAGTATCCCGGCCCGCTCGGCGGCATGCTCGGCGCCGTCGAGATGTGCAACAACAACGGCACCTGCCGGAAGTTCGACGCGAATGTCATGTGTCCCTCCTACCGCGCGACGCGGGATGAGCAGCATCTGACGCGCGGCCGCGCCAACACGCTGCGCCTCGCGCTGACGCGGCAGATCCCGGGCGCGCTCGCCTCGGCCGAGGTCGCGGAGGCGCTGAAGCTCTGCGTCTCCTGCAAGGGCTGCAAGCGCGAATGCCCGACCGGCGTCGACATGGCGCGGATGAAGATCGAGGTGCTGGCCGCACAGGCGAAGCAGCACGGCATCGGCTGGCGCGAACGCATCATCGCCACCATGCCACGCTGGGCGCGCTGGGCCTCGCTGGTGCCGCCGCTCGCCAATGCGCGCGACACCGTGCCGGGCCTCGCCTGGCTGTCGGAACGGCTGCTTGGCCTCGCGGCCGAACGGTCCCTGCCCCGCTTCGCCTGGGGTGCCTTCCATGACGCGGAACTGCGCGCGCCGGATGGCCGGGATCGCGAGGTCATCCTGCTGCCCGACGTGTTCAACCGGTACTTCGAGCCGGAGAACCTGCGCGCCGCAGTCGCCGTGCTGCGCGCCGCCGGATACGACCCCGCCATCGCCCGGCCCGCGCGCGGTGCGCGGCCACTCGATGAGGGTCGCACGCTGCTTGCCGCCGGGCTGGTGGACCAGGCGCGGGCAGAAGCAGAGCGCACGCTGGATGCCCTGTCGGCGCACGGCGCGCCGGTCATCGGCATCGAGCCCTCCTCGCTGACCACGCTGCGCGACGAGTTCCTCGCGCTGCTGCCGGGCGAACCGGCCCGCGCACTCGCCGCCCGCGCCTTCCTGCTGTCGGAATTCCTCGACCGCGAGAAGGCGGCGCTGCCGCTGAAGCCGATCGAAGGCGAGGCGCATATCCACGGCCATTGCCACCAGAAGGCGTTCGGCGCCTTCCCGCCCGCCGTGGCGCTGCTGAAGCGGATCCCGGGCCTGACGGTCACGCCCATCACCTCCTCCTGCTGCGGCATGGCGGGTGCGTTCGGATATCAGGCCGAGACGCTGGCGGCGTCGAAGGCCATGGGTGAACTCGCCCTGCTACCGGCGGTGCGCGCCGCCGCGCCGGGCGCTTTCATCGTCGCGGACGGCACGTCCTGCCGGCACCAGATTGCCGATCTCGCAGGCCGGCCGGCGCTGCATTCCGTCCGGCTGCTGGAGAAGGCCCTCGCATGACCACCGCGCTCGACGTCCTCGCCTTCTGGTTCGCCGATGGGCCCGACACCTTCCGCGACGCCTGGTTCAAGCGCGACGAGGCCTTCGACGCGGAGATCCGCACCCGGTTCGGCACGACGGCCGCCGCGGCGCGGACCGGTGCGCTGGCGCCCTGGCGTGACAGCGCCGATGGCGTGCTGGCGCTGGCCATCCTGCTCGACCAGTGCCCACGCAACCTGCACCGCGGCAGCGCCGAGGCCTTTGCCGCCGACGCGCTGATGCTCGACATCGCCCGCGATGCCGTGCTGGCGCGGCGCATCGACCTCGGCCTGACGCCGACGCAGCGCATCTTCCTCTACCTCCCCTTCGAGCATTCCGAGGCGATGGCCGACCAGGATCTCTCGGTCGCGCTGTTCGAGGGGATGCGCGACGATCCGCGCATGAGAACCCCGGGCGGGACGATCGACTACGCCTGGCGTCACAGGGCGGTCATCGCCCGTTTCGGCCGCTTTCCCCACCGCAACGCGGCACTGGGGCGGGCCAGCAGCCCGGAGGAACAGGCCTGGCTGGAGGCCGGCGGGGGCTTCTGACCGGCGCGGAGCCATTCCTGCTCATGGACCGTGGCGCCATGATCACGATTGCCGCTTTGCACGGCAGGTTATGACAGCAATGCTGATATTGCTGTTGCACTGCACAATAGAGGTCCCTATCTGATCCGGACACGCCTCGCGCTGACGGGGGCCCTCGGGAAGAACAGCCTTTCGCACACGGCCCCTCAGGAGGGTTCCGATGTCGCGTCCCGTTTCCCGCCGCCTGCTTCTTGCCGCCGGCCTCGCCGCCCCCGCCCTGATCACGACCCGCAATGCACGCGCCTCGACCGAGGTCGATGTCGAACTGGTGCTCGCAGTGGACGTCTCCCGCTCCGTCGATACGGAGGAGATGGAGATGCAGATGCGCGGCTATGCCGAGGCCTTCCGCGACCCGCGCCTGGCCGAGGGGATCGCCGGCGGGCCGATGGGTGCCATCGCCGTCACCCTGTTCGTCTGGTCGGATTGGAACATCCAGCACACGCTGGTGCCCTGGATGCGCCTCGACGGCCATGCGAGCGCCGAACGCTTCGCCCGCGCCATCGACGGCGCGTCGCGCGAAACATACCTCTACACCTCGATCTCGGGCGCCATCGACTATGCCTCCGCACAGTTCGGCCAGCGCTACGAAGGCCTGCGCCGCGTCGTCGACATCTCCGGCGACGGGGTGAACAATTCCGGCCGGCCGCTTGCCGCCGCGCGGGCCGAGGCGCTGGAGAAGGGCATCGTGCTCAACGGCCTTGCCGTGCTCGACCGGTCCCCGCAGCCCGCGGTGCTGCTCGCGGGCCTGCCGCCGGTGGACGAGTACTACCGCGACGAGGTGATCGGCGGCCCCGGCGCCTTCCTGATGGTCGCCGAGGGCTACGATTCCTTCGCCGGGGCGGTCCGCCGCAAGATCATCCGCGAGATCGCGGCGATCCCGGCCCCCGGCCCGCTGGTGGAACGCGCATACGCCTGAACCACCGCGCCCGCACGATGGCGGGGGACCGGCGCCAACGCGCCGCCAGCCGAGCGTTTCGATATAAAAACCACTGGCGCCTTGAATCCCACACGCCTAGGTTGCGCTGCACAACCCAGGCGAGGATGCGGCGCGTGTCCTATACCGAAGCCGAACTGAACGTGATGGGCATCACGAACAACTACTGGGGCGTCTGCGGCTTCACCAGCACCTTCTACGCCATGTTCGAGATGCATCCCGGCAAGCGGTCGCAGCTCGGCGGCGCCGGTATCGCCACCCAGGTGCTGGCCGAGATCAAGACCTACCTGGTGCTGCTTCAGGAAGCAGGGCAGATCGCGCTGCTCAACGAGATCAGGGAGTTCACCCAATCCTTCGGCGAGGTGAACGGATACGATTTCGGTCACTGGAACGTCGCCGAGTACATCGAATCCGTCGACGAGGCGGTCGATCGCTCGGACGTCGCGATCCGCGGCGACCCCGGTTATTCGATCGGGATGCCACCGCATGTGGTGGTCGACTACCTGGCCCGGGTGTGGGGATACAACTCCGCGGTCGAAGTCATCAGCGACGCGACCGACCCGGGGGCGAACGGCATCATCGGCGTGAGCAAAGGCCTGCTGCCCAAGTATGACGGGCTCTGCCACTACATGTACCGGCTCAACACCAAGATCTACAGCTGGGGCAACACCTATGACACGGTCGCAGCCGCGAATCCGGCCTATCGGGTGGTCCGGTTGATCCGGGTCTAACCGCGGGCGGCAGACGCTCATCAGGCGCGCAGCCAAACCGGCTTGCGCGGCGCCAGGATCGGGCCATACCCGCACCGATGACTCATGGTTCCGCCATCCCTGGCGGCGGCGGCGTAACGCTCGATGCAGCGCGCGCCAGCGCATTTGCCGCACTGCGCCGTGGCGTAGACGACCACCGCAGCGTGTTCCACACCCCGACGCTTGCGACCCGTGGCGCGGATGGAATGCCTGAGTTGCGAACCGTCGTACTGCGCGCCTTCGACCCCGCCGCGCGCAGCCTGCAATTCCACACCGACCGCCGCAGCGCCAAGGCCGCGCAGATCGCCGCCGATCCGCGCGTCGCGCTGCATGCTTATGACCCGCTGGGACGGATGCAGCTCCGCCTCGCCGGCCATGCGATGCTGCACCTCGACGATGCCGTCGCCGATGCGGCATGGGCCGCCAGCCGGGAGACCAGCCGCATGACCTACGCCACCGCCCACCCTCCTGGCACACCCCTGCCGGCGCCACCCGCCGCACCCGGCGATCCCTTTGGCGGCCGCGCCCATTTCGCGGCCGTGGTGCTGCGCTTCGACAGTCTCGACTGGCTGCTGCTGGACCCGGCCGGACATCGCCGCGCGCGCTTCGCCTGGGGACCTGATGGCACGCTCGCCGCGACCTGGCTCGCACCATGAGCGAACCTGCCATCCGTGAGGCGATCCTCGCCCAGGCCGCCACGCACGGCCCCGAGAAGAGCTTCACCCCCGAGGACGTCGCCCGCGCCCTCACCACCGAGAACTGGCAGTCGCTGCTGACTCGCATCCGGCGGGAAGCGATCCTCCTGGCGCGGGAAGGCAAGATCGACGTCCTGCGCAAGGGCAAGCCGGTCGATCCCGAGGCGGAGATCCGCGGCGTCATCCGCCTGCGGGCGCGACCGTGATCGAATTGCTGTTCTCCCGCGGGGCGAACGGCGTCCCGGCCCCGCAGCCGCTCGACTTCGCGACGCTGGTGCTGCCGGCGACGCCCAATACCTGCCTGCTGACGCCGGCCAGCGCGCCGGGCCGCGGCCACCTGCATCGCGACCCCTTCCCCGTCGCGGCGCAGGCCGCCTTCGATGCGATCCGCGCCGTGGCGGCGGCGCAGCCGCGCACCTACCCCCTCGCGGCGTATCCCGACCGCTTCCAGGCGCAATGGGTGGTGCGGTCACGGCTGATGAACTACCCCGACATCATCATCGCCGAATGCGCCCCGAGCGGCGGCGGCACCGGCCTCTGGCTGTATTCGCGCAGCCTGCTCGGCCGGTCGGATTTTGGGGTGAACCGGGCGCGCGTGCTCGCCTGGCTCGGGGATTTCGAGGACCGGCTGCGGCGCGGCTGAAGGAGAGATTGCATGCGAGGCCTCGGCCCCTTCCTGCGCGATGCCTGGGCGCTCGCGCGCCCCTACTGGTCCAGCGAGGATCGCTGGCGCGCGCGCGGCCTGCTCGCCGTCGTCATCGCGCTGAACCTGTCGCTGGTCGGCATGACGGTGCTGCTGACCTTCTGGCAGCGCGCCTTCTACAACGCGCTCGAGGCCAAGGACTGGGATGCCTTCATCGCCCTGCTGTTCACCTGGCACTCGACCGAGGCCGAGGGCTTCCTGCCCTCCTTCACGATCGTCGCCGCGCTCTACATCCTGATCGCGGTCTATCAGCTCTATCTGCGCCAGGCGCTGCAGATCCGCTGGCGGCGCTGGCTGACCGGCGTCTACCTCACGCAGTGGCTGGAGGGCCGCGCCTACTACCGCATGGCTCTGACCGACCCGGAGACCGACAACCCCGACCAGCGCATCGCCGAGGATGCGCGGCTGTTTGTTGATGCGACGCTGGTGCTCGGGCTTGGGCTGATGAACTCGGTCGTGACGCTCGGCTCCTTCGTCCTGGTGCTGTGGTCGCTGTCAGGCCCCCTGACGGTGCTCGGCATCGAGATCCCGGGCTATATGGTCTGGGTGGCGCTGATCTATGCGCTGGCGGGCACGACGCTGGCCCATTTCATCGGGCGGCCGCTGATCCGGCTGAACTTCACGCAGCAGAAGGTCGAGGCCGATTTCCGCTACGCGCTGGTGCGTTTCCGCGAGAATGTTGAGGGCATCGCGCTGCATGGCGGCGAGGCCGACGAGAAGCGCGGCCTGACCCAACGCTTCCACGCGCTGATGGAGAATTGGTGGTCGATCATGACCGCCACCAAGCGGCTGACCTTCTTCACCGCCGGCTACACCCAGGTCGCGACGATCTTCCCGATCGTCGTCGCCGCGCCGGCCTATTTCGCCGGGCGCATCCCGCTTGGCGGGCTGATCCAGACGTCGTCCGCCTTCGGCCAGGTGCAGGGCGCGCTGTCCTGGTTCGTGGATAATTATCGCGACCTGACCGAATGGCGCGCGACGGTGGAACGCCTGACCGGCTTCACCCGCGCCGTCGCGACCGCGCGGACGGCCGGCAGCGGCCCCGTCGCCGCCAAGGGCAGCGATGCGGGGCTGGTGATCGACGACGTGACGCTCGCCCTGCCGGACGGGCGCAAGCTGCTGGAACACGGCGCGGCCAGGGTCGCGCCGGGCGAGGCGGTCGTGATCACCGGCGCCTCAGGGTCCGGCAAATCGACGCTGTTCCGCGCCATCGCCGGCATCTGGCCGTTCGGCGGCGGACACGTATCGCTGCCGGCAAGCGGACGCGCACTGTTTCTGCCACAGCGGCCCTATATCCCGCTCGGCAGCCTCAAGCGCGCCGTGTGCTACCCGGAGGATGAGGCCGGCTTCACCGATGCGCAGGTAGCCGAGGCCCTGGAGGCGGCCGATCTCGGGCATCTCGTGCCTCGCCTGCATGAGGCGGAATCCTGGGACAAGCGGCTGTCGGGTGGCGAACAGCAACGCCTCGCGCTCGCACGCGCGTTGCTGCTGAAGCCGGATTGGCTGTTCCTGGACGAGGCCACGGCGAGCCTCGATCCCGCGGCCGAGGAACGGCTCTATGCCCGGCTGAAGGAAAGGCTGCCGGGCACGGCGCTGATCTCCATCGCGCATCGCCCGGCGGTCGCGAAGTTCCATGACCGCGGGCTGCGGATGGAAGGCGGGCGGCTGGTCGAGGCGTGACCCTCAGTCGCTCTCGGCCCGGATGACCGCATTGGCCAGCACCAGCAGCACGATCGCCAAGGGCAGGCAGGCCGCAAGGCCGATCCGGGCGAAGGCCAGCGCGCCGGCGAGGCCGCCGACGGCGAAACCGGCCAGCAGCCCGGCCAGCAGCCGCATCTTGGCGCGGTCAGCGACCACCCTCGCCTCCCCGCTGCGCGGGTCGGCATTCCAGTAGGTCAGCTTGCCGATCTCGATGCCGAGGTCGGTGACGATCCCGGTGATATGGGTGGTGCGCATCCGCGCACCTGAGATCTTGGTGATGCAGGCATTCTGCACGCCCATCAGGAAGCAGAGCAGCGGCACCACGGGGATGGCGACCAGTTCTGTGGGCAGCAGCGCGCCCATCGTGCCGAAGGCGAGCAGCAGCCCGGCCTCGACCAGCAGCGGCAGGGCATAGCGCCCGCGCCAACCGAGCCGCCGCCCGAAATTGATCAGCCAGGCGGAATGGGCCGCCCCGGCCATGAAGGACAGCAGCGCGACGAACCCGGCCAGCAGCAGCCCGCCATGGCCGAGCGCGGCGTGGTCCGCCATCGCCGAGACGATGCCCGACATGTGCGAGGTATAGTGCCCGACCACCATGAAACCGCCGGCGTTGATCGCCCCGGCGACGAAGGTCAGGGCAAGGCCGAGCTGAGTCTCCGAGGCCTCGGCGGTGAGCCATCGCCGCGCCGTGCTGCGCAGCGCCCGCCAGCGGCCGCTGCCTTGGATTGCTGAGCCGTCCATCGGCGAAGTCTAGCGCGGCGCAGGCCCGGCCACGGAGGGAGGCAGATGCATGGCCGCCATCCCCTGCGGCCGGATGCGCAATCAGTCCACCGTCGCGCCGGAGGTGCGCACCACCTCCGCCCAGCGCGCCACATCGGCGGCCAGCGTCTGGCGGAACTGCTCAGGCGAGTTCGGCGCCGCCGGCGGGGTGATCGCCTGATTCTGGATCAGCCATTCGCGGAATTCGGGCGTCGCGATGATGCGGTTCACCTCGGCATTCATGCGCGTGACGATCGGCGCTGGCAGGTTGGCGGGGCCGAGCAGCCCATACCAGGTCGAGGTGTCCATCGGCGGCAGGCCACAGGCTTCGGAGACCGTCGGCACATCCGGCAGGGCGGCGAGGCGTTCGCGCGTCATCACCACGATGGGGCGCACCTGTCCCTGGCGGATCGGGCCCATCGCCGCACCCGTCTGGTTAAAGAACAGGTCGGTGTCGCCCGCGAGCAGCGAGGTCATCGCCCCGGGCTGGCCGCGATAGGGGACATGCAGCAGGTCGAGCCGCGCGGCGGTCGCGAATTGCGCACCGGCGAGATGAGTCGAGGCGCCATTGCCGGTCGAGCCGTAGGACACCGCCTGCGGCCGCGCGCGCGCCGCCGTCAGCACGTCCTGGCAGGTCCGCAGGTTGGGCCGCTTCTCCGGGCTGACGATCAGCACATTGGGCACGTCCCCGAGCAGTGCGACGGGCGTGAAGTCGCGGATGACGTCGAAGGGAAGCCGGCGATACAGCGCGGCATTGATCGCATGCGTCCCGGCCGTGCCAATCAGGAACATGTAGCCATCGGCCGCCTGCTTCGCGACGTATTCCGACCCGATGTTGCCGCCCGCGCCGGTGCGGTTGTCCACCACCACCGGCACGCCGAGCGCACGCGTCAGCGGCTCTGCCAGGCGGCGCGCATAAATGTCGGTGCCGGCGCCATTGGGGAAGCCGCCCATGATGGTGATGGGGCGGCTCGGCCAGGGCGCGTCCTGGGCGATGGCCGGTAGGGCGGCGGTGGCGGCAATGGCCGCAGCGAACAGAGTACGACGCAACATGGTCCCGGTCTCCTTGGTTGACGTGCCGCTGGGCCGGTGCGCGCGAAGCGGCTAGCCTGCCCGGCCATGGACGTCTCCTCCCCTGCCCCGAGCCTCGCGCGGATCGCGCGCGGCGGGAAGCCCGTGCAGGGCGCGCCGCTCGGCATCATCATGCTGGAGACGCGCTTTCCGCGCATTCCCGGCGATATCGGCAATGGCCTGACCTGGCCCTTCCCGGTGCTGTACCGCGTGGTGGACGGCGCGACGCCGGAACGCGTGGTGCTGCAAGGCGCGCAGGGGCTGCTGCCCGATTTCATCGCCGCCGCGCGGGACCTGGTTGCCCTGGGTGCCGAGGCAATCACCACCAGCTGCGGCTTCCTCTGCATCTTCCAGAAGGAGATCGCGGCGGCGGTCGGCGTGCCCGTCGCGACATCCTCCCTGTTGCAGGTGCCCTGGGTGGAGGCACTGCTGCCGCCGGGCAAGCGCGTGGGCGTCATCACCGCCAGCCGGCCGTCGTTGACCCCGGCGCATTTCGCCGCCGCTTGCATGGCGCCCGACACGCCGGTGATCGGCATCGAGGGCGGGCGGGAGCTGTATCGGGTGCTGGTGCGCCAGGACAAGGCGGAGCTCGACCCCTTGGCGGCCGAGCAAGACATCCTCGATGCCGGTCGTGCGCTGGTCGCGGCGCATCCGGAGGTCGGCGCCATCGTGCTGGAATGCACCAACATGCCGCCCTATGCGGCGGCGTTGCAGGCCGCGCTCGGCCTGCCGGTGCATGACGTGGTGTCGCTGGCGTCCTATCTGTTCGCCGGCCTGCGGCCGCGCCGCTACGGCTGATCAGCCCTGGAACAGGCTGAGCAGCGACTGCGGCGCCTGGTTGGCGATCGACAGCGACTGGGTGCCGAGCTGCTGGCGGATCTGCAGCGCCTGGAGCCGCGCCGATTCCTTCGCGAGATCCGCGTCGATCAGTGCGCCGAGGCCGCCATCGAGGGCATCGAGCTTGTCGCGGTTGTAGGCGATCTGCGCATCGACATAGCGTGAGTCGGAGCCGAAGCGGTTGAGCGCATCGGCGATCAGCGTGTTCACCGTCTGCCAGTCGCCACCAGCGGCGATGGCGGCCTGCGCCGTGGCGGCGTCTGCGGGCGCGGCGGCGACGACCATGGTGCCGGCGCCATCCGCCGCGGTCAGGGTGTAGGTGGTGCCGGATTCATTGCGCGTCGTGGTGATGTCGCCGCCGCCATTGCCGGCATTGGTGTCGAGCAGCGTGCGCCCGTTGTAGGTCGCATCCGCGATGAAGTTCTGAACCTGCGTGCGCAGCGCCTCATACTGCGCGTTGTATTGCGCGCGCTGGTTGGTGTTCAGCGTGTCATCGGCGAGGCGCACCAGCGTCTCCCGAATCTTCGTCATGGTGTCGGAGACCTTGGTCAGGCCGGCGATGGCGGTATCGAGCACGCCCTTCACGCCGCCGAGCTGTTCATTCGCCGCCGTCAGGCCGGCGACATCGGCGCGCACCGACTGCGCGACGGCGAAGGCTGCGCCGTCATCCTTCGCATCGGAGACGCGATAGCCGGTCGAGACGCGCTTCTGCGTCGTGTTCAGCGCCTCATTCGTGCGGTTGAGCGATTGCAGCGCCACCATGGCGCCGACGTTCGTATTCACCGAGTTGAGGCTCATCGCGGGATCTTCCCTTCACGGTGACGGGATATTCCCGTCGCCGCGCCACTGTGACGCTGAAGGGTGAAGGGAGTGCTAACGGCGACGGGCTCTTGTTGCGCCCTCAAACGGCGGGTGGCCGGCATCCGTCGGCCTTGCCTTCGCGCCCTGCGCTGTTCCGCTGGCAGCGAAGATCAGTCTGGGCGCAGTCGCGCTGTGCGCTCGCGGCCCGATGCGTTGCATCGGACCAGATGGGTGCGCTAATCGGTGTGACCGACAAAGAAAAGGCCCCGTGCCTTCCGGCGACGGGGCCTCTCCAGGATGACCGCGAAGGTCAGTCCTTCATGTTCACGGCCTGGCGGCCACGCTGGCCGTCACGCACCTCGAGATTGACCTTCTCGCCCTGCTGCACGTCCTGCTTGCCCGCGCGCTGCAGGACCGAGGAATGCAGGAACACGTCCTGGCCGCCATCGTCCGGCGTCACGAAGCCGAAGCCGCGCACCTGGTCGAACCACTTGACCGTGCCGTTGACGTCGTAGGTCGGCCCGCCTTCGTCGCGGCCACCGAAATCACGCCGGGGCGGACGGTCGCCGAAGGCCCGCGGCGGACGATCGCCGAAGCCGCCACCACCGCCGCCGAAGTCGCGACGCGGGGGACGGTCGCCGAAGCCACCACCGCCACCGAAGCCACCGCCGCCACCGAAGTCGCGACGCGGGGGACGGTCGCCGAAGCCACCGCCGCCACCGAAGTCACGACGCGGGGGACGGTCGCCGAAGCCACCGCCGCCACCGAAGTCACGACGCGGGGGACGGTCGCCGAAGCCACCGCCGCCACCGAAGTCACGGCGTGGCGGGCGCGCGCCGGCGCCACCGCCCTCGCCACGCTTCAGTTCCACGATGCGGGTGACGAGACGACGGCCCTGGCGGTCCGTTCCAATCTCGCAGACCAGCTTGTCACCGGTGTCCGGCGGCTCGATCCCAGCCTCGGTCAGGGCCGAGGCGTGGAAGAAGACGTCGTTGCCATCGGGTCCGAGCACGAAGCCGAACCCCTTGCGGCTGTTGTACCATTTCACCTCGGCCTCGATCGGGCCGGTGCCACCCTGGTTGTCGAATTCAGACACGTTCCTGCAGGTCCACAATAGAAGGCGACCCTGCGGGATGCAGGGGCGCTACATGTCAGGATGGCACCCCGGCCAAGCGAAAGCGAGCAAAATTCGCGGAGCGAGTCTCAGGCGAATCGCCGCGGGTCGAAGGGTGCGATGGGGATTTCGGGCTCCTGACCGGCCAGCAGGTCCGCCACCACCCGTCCGGTCCGGGCACCCGCGACCAGGCCGGTATGGCCGTGCCCGAAAGCGTGCACGATATCGGGGGTGGCGCGGGAATAGCCCAGGCAGGGCTTGCCGTCAGGCATGGAGGGCCGATGGCCCATCCAGACCTTCACCCGTTCGGCGGGCACATCCCGAGGCAGGCCGGGGAAACAGCGCAGCAGGTGGTCGCGCAGGATTTCCGCCCGCTTCCAGTTCGGTTCAGCATCGAGCCCGGCGATCTCCACCTGCCCGGCGCAGCGCAGGCCGTTCCGGGTCCGCATCACCGACATCTTGCCATCCGATGGCATCAGCCCGTGGCGCGGCGAAACCTCGGGGTCGGTGAGCTCGGCGTGGTAGCCGCGCTCGGTCTCGAGCGGGACAGTGTCGCCGGCGATGGCGGCGAGCGGCTTGGCGTGGGCCCCGGCAGCGAGCACGGCGGCGTCGGCGGCAATATCGCCCTGGTCGGTGCGCACGGCGCGCAGGCGGCCGGCCTCGATCGCGAAGCCGGTCGCGGCGGCGCGGCGGTGCTCTGCCCCCTGCGCCACGGCATAGGCCACAAGTGCTGCGGTATAAGCACCAGGATCAATGCAATGTCCGCCTTCCTCGACCATCACGCCGAAGGTGTAGCGGCGGTCGAGTTCCGGCTCACGCTGGCGCAGTTCATCGGCGTCGAGTTCCAGCCAGCGCACGCCGACCCGGTGGCGGATCTCCCAGGCCATGGCCTCGGCCTCGAAATCCGCGCGGGAGGGGTAGATGTAGATCAGGCCGCGGCGTTCGATCAGGTGGCCGACGCCGGCTTCCTCCGCCAGGCGCTGGTGCAGCGCCGGGGCATCGACCACCAGCGGGCGAAGCGCACGCGCGGCGTCCTCCACCTTGTCCCAGGTCCAGCCGGCGCGCAGGTAGCGGACCAGCCATGGTGCGACGCGCGGGAAGTAGGACCAGCGGATGGCGAGCGGCCCGAGCGGGTCGGTGAGGAACTTCGGCACCTTCTTCCACAGCCCCGGCACCGCCGGCGGGATCACGGACATCGGGCTCAGCCAGCAGCCATTGCCGTAGGAGGCAGATTGCTCGCCGCCAGGCTCGGCGGGATCGATGATGGTGACGCGGAAACCGTGGCGGAGCGCTTCAACCGCCGAACAGGCGCCGACGATGCCGGCGCCGATAATCGCAACGTGACGTGTCATGCCGCCCTTATTTTCCCGATCTTCGCGGAGGGGCCGGACTGGATCTGCTCCCCGGCCAGATGCTTGTCGAGGAAGAACAGCCGGTCCTGCCCCCACAGCCAGAGGTCGCCGCAGAAGAAGGTCGGCGCCCCGAAGACGCCGCGCTGCACGGCCTCCTGGTTGTTGCGGTCCCACTCGGCGTCCACCGAGGAGCTCTGTTCCTCCCGGTGCAGGGCCTCGCCGGGCAGTCCCTCCTCCTCGGCGATGGCGATGCGGGTGCGCGGGTCGGCGATGTCGCGCTCCTCGACCCACAGCGCGCGCAGTATCGCCTGCGACAGCCCGAAGGCATCGAGCCCTCGCGCCTGCGCGGCCATCACCATCCGCCCGGCATTCATCTGGTCGGTTGGTGGATAGTGCTTCGGCTTCAGCTTGATCGGCATGTTCAGGTATCGCGACCAGCGGTCGAGTTCGAGCGCGTGGTAGTCCTGGCGCGGCTCCGGGCGCGTGCGCAGCGGGATGCCGCCGGTGTGCTTGATCACCAGGCGGAAATCATAGGGCTTGAGCAGCAGCGTCGCGCCATGGCGCTTCACGATCTCGCTCAGCTGTGGCCCGCCCAGATACATCCAAGGGCTGGACAGGGTGTAGAAGCACTCGACGGTCTGGCCCATGGCGGTCACCCCTTCTGCGTGCGGCCGGGATCATGCCCCGCCAGCAGCGAGACATGCGCGGAAACCACGCGCCAGCCGTGCTCGGGCAGGCGCGCCATGATCTTGGTCTCGCGGCCGATCAGCCCGGTTCCCACGCGTTCATATTCCAGATGCGTGCAGGCGAAGTCGCGACCGAAGGCGGTGATGTGCACCTTGCGGGTGACGCGCGCGGCATAGGTCTTCACCTTGGCGCGGAAGGCGCGGATGGCGTCGATGCCGTAGAGGATCTCGGTGACGCCGAAGCGGACGGTCCGGGGATCGGGCCAGAAGGAGGCGTCGAGGACATCGGTGTCGTTCGACGCGATCGCGGCCTCATAGCGGTCGAAGACCGCACGGGCCTCGGCGATCACGTCGGGGTTGTCGATCTCCACGGCTGGACGGCTCCCGGTTGCGGGACCAGCATGCCGTGCGGCGCCGTGGAACGCAAAAGGGCCGAGCGTTTCCGCCCGGCCCATTTTTTCGCGCTGCCGGGGCGGTTCAGCCCGCGGCGGCGACCGCCCGCTTCGCCATCACACCGACCAGATGGGCGCGGTATTCGGCGCTGCCGTGGATGTCCCCGTTCAGGCCGTCCGGCGACTGCTTCACGCCGGCCACGGCATCGGCCGACCAATTGGCTGCCAGGGCCTTTTCCATGTCCGACTGGCGGAACACGCAGGGGCCGGCGCCATTCACGGCCACGCGCACCGTCCCGCCGGACTTCGCGACGAAGACGCCCGCCATGACGTAGCGGCTGGCCGGGTTCTTCATCTTGGCATAGCCGGCCTTGTCCACGATCGGGAACTCGATCGCGGTCAGGATCTCGTCCGCTTCCAGCGCCGTGGTGAACATGCCGAGGAAGAAGTCATCCGCGGCGATCTTGCGCTTGGAGGTATGGACCGTCGCCCCGAGGCCGAGCACCGCCGCCGGGTAATCCGCCGCCGGGTCGTTGTTGGACACCGATCCACCGATGGTGCCGCGGTTGCGCACCTGCACGTCGCCGATATGCGCGGCCATGTAGGCGAGTGCCGGGATCGCGGCCTTCACCTCGGCGCTGTTCGCCACTTCGACGTGGCGGGTCAGCGCGCCGATGACGATGGCATTGCCGACCTTCTTGATCCCCTTCAGCTCCGCGATGCCGGACAGGTCCACCAGCGCGGAGGGCTTGTTGAGGCGATGCTTCAGGGCCGGCAGCAGCGTATGACCGCCGGAGATCGCCTTCGCATCTGGATCGGCGAGCAGCTTGACGGCGTCGGCGACCGTGGAGGGCTTGTGATAGGCGAAATCGTACATCCTGTGTGCTCCTTGCGTCGCAAGCCGGCCGATTCACGCCTCCGGGCCTGCGGCCCTGCAGCGATCGGACGGCGGCTGTCCCCTACTCCGCCGCCTGCCGGCGGCCGCCATTGATGATCTGCCACATCTTGGCCGGCGTCGCCGGCATGTCCAGGCTCCGCACACCGTAATCGCGCAGCGCGTCCACCACGGCGTTGATGACGGCGGGCGGGGAGCCGATCGCGCCGACCTCCCCGCAGCCCTTCACGCCCAGCGGGTTGTGCGTGCACAGCGTGGTATGCGTCGCCACCGACACCGGCGCGAGGTCGTCCGCGCGCGGCATGGTGTAGTCCATCATCGAGCCCGATAGCAGTTGGCCATCCGCGTCATAGACGCAGGTTTCCAGCAGCGCCTGACCGATGCCCTGGGCGATGCCGCCCTGCACCTGGCCTTCGACGATCATTGGGTTGATGACGCGGCCGACATCGTCCACGGCCGTGAAGTTCACCATCGAGACCTTGCCCGTCTCCGGGTCGATCTCGAGCTCGGCGATGTGGCAGCCGCCGGGATAGGTGAAGTTCTTGGGATCGTAGAAGGCGGTTTCCTCGAGGCCCGGCTCCAGTTCCTCGATCGGATAGTTGTGCGGGACGTAGGCGGCGACGGAGATGTCCACCAGCGCCTTGGTCCGGTCCGTCCCCGCGACGCGGAAGGTGCCGCGATCGAACTCGATGTCGTCGACATCGGCCTCCATCAGATGGGCGGCGATGCGCTTGCCCTTGGCGATGATCTTGTCCATCGCCTTGACCATCGCCGAACCGCCGACCGCGAGGCTGCGCGAGCCATAGGTGCCCATGCCGAAGGGCACCTTCGCGGTGTCGCCATGGACGATGTCCACCTGCGCCACCGGCACGCCGAGCTTGTCGGCGACGAGCTGGGCGAAGGTCGTCTCATGCCCCTGCCCGTGGCTGTGCGCGCCGGTCAGCACGGTGACGGACCCAGTCGGATGCACGCGGATGGTGCCGACCTCATAGAGGCCAGCGCGCGCACCGAGCGAGCCCACCACGGCCGATGGCGCGATGCCGCAGGCCTCGAGATAGGTGGAGCAGCCGATGCCGCGCAGCTTGCCGCGCTTCGCGGCCTCGGCCCTGCGCGCTTCGAAGCCGGCCCAGTCGGCGACCTGCAGCGCCTGGTCCAGCGTCGCCTGATAATTGCCGGAATCGTACTGCAGCGCCACCGGCGTCTGGTACGGGAACTGGTCGGGCTGGATGAAGTTGCGCCGGCGCAGCTCGACACGGTCGATGCCGGTTTCCAGCGCCGCAACGTCCATCAACCGTTCCAACAGGAAGGTCGCCTCCGGCCGCCCCGCGCCGCGATAGGCATCGACGGGGACCGTGTTGGTGAAGACGGCCTTCACCTCGCAATAAATCACCGGCGTCGTGTAGGTGCCGGCGAGCAGCGTGGCGTAGAGATAGGTCGGCACGCAGGGCGCGAAGGTGGACAGATAGGCGCCCATGTTCGCGTAGGTGTGCACCTTCAGCCCGAGGATCTTGCCGTTCGCATCCAGCGCCAGTTGCGCGTTCGATACGTGATCGCGCCCATGCGCATCCGACATGAAGGATTCGGTGCGATCCGCCGTCCACTTCACCGGGCGGCCGAGCTTGCCGGCCGACCAGGTGACGATGGCTTCCTCGGCATAGTGGTAGATCTTCGACCCGAAGCCGCCGCCGACATCGGGTGCGACGACACGCAGCTTCGATTCCGGGATGTGCAGGACGTTGGCACCCATCAGCAGCCGGATCACATGCGGGTTCTGGCTGGTGGTGTGCAGCGTGTAGTCACCCGTGGTCGGGTCGTATTCACCCATCGCCGCGCGCGGTTCCATCGCGTTCGGGATCAGGCGGTTATTGACCAGATCCAGCGAGACGACCTTGGCGGCCTTGGCGAAGGCCGCATCCAGCACCGACTTGTCGCCGATATGCCAGTCGTAGCAGAGATTGCCCGCGACCCCGTCATGGATGACTGGCGCGCCGGGCTTTAGCGCCGATTCCATTGTCGCGGCAGCCGGCAGCACATCGTAGTCCACGACGATCGCCTCGGCGGCGTCACGAGCCTGTTCGCGCGTCGCGGCGATGGCCACAGCCACCTGGTCGCCGACATGGCGGACCTTGTCATGCGCGATGACCGGATGCGGCGGCTCGGCCATCGGCGAGCCATCCTTGTTGTGGATCTGCCAGCCGCAGGGCAGGCCGCCGAGCGCATCCTTCGCCATGTCCGCGCCGGTGAAGACCGCGACGACGCCGGGCATCTTCGCGGCGGCGGATGTGTCCACGGACTTGATGCGTGCATGCGCGTGCGGGCTGCGCAGGATCCAGGCGTGCAACTGACCCTGGCGGTTGAAGTCGGCCGTATAGGCGCCGCGCCCCCGGAGGAAGCGGAAATCCTCCTTCCTGCGGACGCTGGCGCCGATGCCTTCGAACGGGGCTGCCACGTTCATGGATGTCGCCTCTCCCAATGGGCATTGTCGTGCCGGTCGTTGCCGGACGGTTATTTGGGGCGCCCTACGGCGCCCGGGCGCGGCGCTATTCCGCCGCGCGCGCGATCTCGGACCGCTTGCCGTGCATCACGTCGGCCGCGGCAGCGATCGCCTTGACGATGTTGTGGTAGCCCGTGCAGCGGCAGAGATTGCCTTCCAGCCCCTCGCGGATCTCCTGTTCGGTCAGACCGTCCGGGTTCTTCTGCACGAGGTCGATCGCCGACATCACCATGCCCGGGGTGCAGAAGCCGCACTGCAGCGCATGATACTCGCGGAAGGCTTCCTGCATCGGGTGCAGCGTGCCGTCGGCCTTCGCCAGGCCCTCGATCGTCGTGACGTTCGCGCCATTGGCCATCACCGCCAGGGTGGTGCAGGACTTCACGCTCTCGCCGTTGATGTGGACGACGCAGGCGCCGCATTGGCTGGTGTCGCAGCCCACATGCGTGCCGGTGAGGCGCAGCGTCTCCCGCAGGAGCTCCACGAGGAGGGTGCGGCCCTCCACCTCCGCCGTATGGGTCTGGCCGTTCACGGTCAGCGTGACCTGCGGCATCGTGCGTCTCCCTCAGTCCGCGATTGGTGTCCGGGAATGTGGTCCCCGGCTGTGCGGGCGCAAGCCTCGCGCCCTGGCCGGGCCGCCGTCAAGCGTCGGCGGCGTGACGACGGCGATTCCGCGTCAGCAGCATCAGCACCGCGAGGATCGGCGTCGCGACGACCCAGACCGGCCCCAGCACGGGCAGCAGGCCGATCGGCACGGCGAGCAGCCCCAGCACCGGCGATCCGGGTGCTACGTCCTCAAGCGCCAATCCGCCAAGCATCATGGCGACGCCCAGGGCCGCGACCGCCTGGATGGTCCAGAAGGTACGCCTGACCAGCCGGCCGAAACCGCCGGGGGAAACCCCCGGCGGCGCGGCCGGGTCAGTGGTGGGCTGCGATGACGGCGGCACCGCGGGCGCCGGCCAGCGGGTTCTCGGCATCCGGCCTATCATGCAGGTGACAGGCCGACCAATGGCCTTCCTCCGTCTGCCGCAGCACGGGCTCGTCCTGCTTGCAGCGGTCGAAGGCATAGGGGCAACGCGTGTGGAAGCGGCAACCCTTGGGCGGCTTGATCGGCGAAGGCACATCACCCTTGAGGATGATGCGTTCCCGCGCAGCACCCGGTTCGGGCACCGGCACGGCGGAGAGCAGCGCCTCAGTATAGGGGTGCTTGGGTGCGGCGAAGAGTGCGCGCTTTGGCGCCACCTCCACGATCTTGCCGAGATACATCACCGCCACGCGGTGCGTCATGTGCTCGACGATCGCGAGGTCATGGCTGATGAACAGCATCGCGAGGCCGAGTTCCTTCTGCAGGTCCTGCAGCAGGTTCACGATCTGCGCCTTCACCGACACGTCGAGCGCGGAGACCGCCTCGTCGCAGATGATCAGGTCAGGGTCGGCGGCAAGTGCGCGCGCGATGCAGATGCGTTGGCGCTGCCCGCCTGAGAATTCATGCGGCCAGCGGTTCACCGCGTCACGTGGCAGGCGGACGCGATCCATCAGGTCGCCGACGCGCTTCTCGATATCCGCGCTGCTACTCGCCAGTCCGAAATTGCGGATCGGCTCGGCGAGGATGTCGCGCACCCGCATGCGCGGATTGAGGCTGCTGAACGGATCCTGGAACACCACCTGCATGCGCCGGCGCATCGGCCGCAGCGTGCCTGAGGCCATGTCGTCGATGCGTTGACCATCCAGCACCACCTGGCCCGCAGTGATGTCGAACAGCTTCAGGATCGCCTTGCCCACAGTGGACTTGCCGCAGCCGGATTCACCGACCAGCGAAAGCGTCTCGCCCTTCTCGATCGAGAAGGACACGCCATCAACGGCATAGACGTAGCCGGTCGTGCCGCCAAAGAAGCCACCGCGGATCGGAAAATGCTTCTTGAGGTCGTTGACCTCGAGGATCTTGGTGGTCATGCGGCGACCGCCTCCTTGATGGCGTAGTGGCAGGCGGCGATGTGGCCTTCGGCCTTGTCTTCCAGGGCCGGAGCGACGGTGCGGCAAAGGTCGGTCGCATAGGAGCAGCGCGAGGCGAAGACGCAGCCATCGAGCTTGCGCTTCAGGCTCGGCACCAGGCCGGGGATCTCCTGCAGTCGCGTCTCGTCCCCGGTGAGCGAGGAGCCGAGCTTCGGCATCGAGCCCAGCAGCCCCTGGGTGTAGGGGTGACGCGGGTTGCGGAACAGCTTCTCGACCGAGGCCTCCTCGACCTTGCGCCCGGCATACATGACGATGACGCGCTCGGCGACTTCCGCCACCACACCAAGGTCGTGGGTGATGATGACGATCGCCGCACCCACCGTGCGCTTGAGGTCGCGCATCAGATCGAGGATCTGCGCCTGGATCGTCACGTCGAGCGCGGTGGTCGGCTCATCGGCGATCAGCAGCTTCGGATTGCAGGCGAGCGCAATGGCGATCATCACGCGCTGGCGCATGCCACCCGAAAGCTGGTGCGGGTATTCCTTCACGCGCCGCTCGGGTTCGGGAATGCCGACGAGCTTCAGCATCTCCACCGCGCGGGCCTCGGCCTGCTGGTTGGACATGCCCTGGTGCAGGCGCAGCGTCTCGCCGATCTGCCGGCCCACGGTCAGCACCGGGTTCAGGCTGGTCATCGGCTCCTGGAAGATCATGCTGATCTCGTTGCCGCGGATCGCGCGCATCTCACGATCCGACAGCTTCAGCAGGTCTCGTCCGTTGAAGCGGATGGCACCGGCGATCTTGCCGGGCGGCTCGGGGATCAGCCGCAGGATCGACATGGCGGTGACGGATTTGCCGCAGCCGGATTCACCGACGATGGCCACCGTTTCACCGGCATTGACGTGGAAGTTCACGCCATCGACGGCGCGATTGATGCCGTCCTGGGCGCGAAAATGCGTCTGCAGGTTCTCGACTTCAAGCAAGGCCATGGTGGCTCAGATCCTCTTGGCCATGCGCGGGTCGAGCGCGTCGCGCAGTCCGTCGCCGAGCAGGTTCACAGCCAGCACGGTGACCGACAGGAAGACGGCGGGGAAGAAGACGATATAGGGCTTCACCTGCCACAGCGCCCGGCCTTCCGCCATGATGTTCCCCCAGGACGGGATGATCGGCGGCGTGCCGGCACCGATAAAGGACAGGATCGATTCGACGATCATCGCCGAGGCGCAGACATAGGTCGCCTGCACCGTCATCGGCGCGATGGTGTTGGGCAGGATGTGGCGCCAGATGATCACCGGCGTGCGCGTGCCCGCGGCGACCGCCGCATCGACATAGGGCTGTTCGCGCAGCGAAAGCACCACACCGCGCACCAGCCGCGACACGCGCGGGATCTCCGCGATGGTGATGGCGAGGATGACGTTGCCGACCGAACCGCGCGTCAGCGCCATCAGCGCGATGGCCAGCAGGATGGACGGGATCGACATCATGCCGTCCATGACACGCATGATGATGCCGTCCGCCCAGCGCACGAAGCCGGAGATCAGGCCGATCGTCAGCCCCGCGATCGAAGCGCAGATGGCAACCGAGAAGCCGACGATCAGAGACACTCGCGCCCCATAGACGACGCGCGAATAGACATCGCGGCCCAGCATGTCAGTGCCGAACCAGTATTGCGCGGACGGTTCGCGCGTGCGCCGCGCGGGCGCGAGCGCCGTCGGGTCCGCATAGGTCAGCAGTGGCGCGAAGATCGCCATCAGCACCATCGCCAGCACGATGATGCCGCCGATGGCGATCGCCGGGTTGCGGTACATGAAGCCCCAGAGGCCCTTGCGGGCCTTCACGGGCGGCATGATGTCGGGCAGCGCCGCGGCTGCCTTGACGGTGCCCGGCGTAACCTCGCCGGGGCTGAGGACGGAAGCGGAGGCCATCAGTACCGGATCCTCGGGTCGAACAGGGTGTAGAGCAGGTCGATCGCAAGATTGACCAGCACGTAGACGAAGGAGAACAGCAGCACGACGCCCTGGATGACCGGGTAGTCGCGCCGCAGGATCGCATCCACGGTCAGGCGGCCGAGGCCCGGAATGGCGAAGACGCTTTCCGTGACCACCGCGCCGCCGATCAGCAGCGCGATGCCGATGCCGATGACCGTGACGATCGGCACCGCGGCGTTCTTGAGCGCGTGCAGGAACAGGATCGAACGCTGGCCAGCGCCCTTGGCGCGCGCGGTGCGGATGTAGTCCTGCTGCAGGACTTCAAGCATCGTCGCGCGGGTGATGCGCGCGATCAGCGCGATATAGACCGACCCCAGCGCAATCGCCGGCAGGATCAGGTTCTGGATCCACGGCCCGAAGCCCTGCGTGAAGGAGGTGTAGCCCTGCACCGGCAGCCAATCGAGTTCGAGCGCGAAGATGTAGGCCAGCAGGTAGCCCACCACGAAGACCGGCACCGAGAAGCCAAGCACCGCGAAACCCATCACCGCGCGGTCGATCCAGGTGCCGACCTTCCACGCCGCCACCACGCCCATCGGCACGGCGATGGACACGGCGAGGATCAGCGTCACGATCATCAGCGACAGCGTCGGTTCGATGCGCTGCTTGATCATCAGCGAGACCGGCAGGTTGGTGAAGATGGAGACCCCGAGATCCCCGCGCGCGATGTCCCACACCCAGGCCCCGAACCGCACCAGATAGGGGCGGTCGAGACCAAGGCTCTGGCGGATGCGCTCGACATCATCGGGGGTCGCCTGGTCGCCCGCGATCACCGCCGCCGGATCGCCCGGCGCGATGTAGAGGAGACTGAAGACGAAGAGTGCCACGATCGCCATGACGGGGATCGTGGCCAGGATACGACGGACGACATAGGCGAACATGATCGCGGATACCTGTCAGTGAATCAGGATTTGGAGACGCCCCAGGGGAAGGGAATCGGCCCCTTCACGATGCCCGAGACGTTCCGGCGCCAGGCCTGATAGCCCAGGAAGAAGCCGGTCGGGCAATAGACCACATTCTCGACCGCCGCACGGTTGAGCCGGCCGATCGCCGCACGTTCCTGCGCGAGATCGGTCGCGGCGAGCCAGTTCGGCACTTCCGCCTCGACCGCCGGCACGTTGGGCCAGCCGAACCAGGCGCCGTCGCCATTGGCACGCACGGCGTTGTAGATGACCGGGTTGATGGCATCGGCACCGGCGTGCCAGGTGTGGAACATGGACCACCCGCCCTGTCCCGGCGGGTTCTTCATCGCGCGGCGCTGGCCGACCGTACCCCAATCCGTCGCGACGAAATCGACATTCATGCCGAGCCGCTTCAGCAGGTCGGCGGTCACGTCGCCGAAGGCCTTGGTGATGGGCTGGTCCTGCGCGACGATGCAGATCACTGGTTCCCCGGCATAGCCAGATTCACGCAGCAACTGTTTGCCGCGGTCGAGGTTCGCGACCTTCATCATCTCGCCGCCCTCCTCGGTATAGAGCGGCGTGTTGGGCGTGAAGAAGCCGCCCAGCGTCTTCCACAATGCCCCGTCGTCGCCGACCAGGGCGCGCATGTAGTCTTCCTGGCTCAGCGCCGTCATCACCGCCTGGCGCACCTTCACGTTGTTGAAGGGCGGGTGCAGGTGGTTCATGCGGAAGGACCCGATATTGCCCAGCGGGTCCGCGATATCGACCACGATGTTGCGGTTGCGGCGCAGGACGGGCACGAGGTCGGTGATCGGGTTCTCCCACCAGTCGATCTCGCCGTTCTGCAGCGCAGCGGATGCCGTGGCGGGGTCGGGCATCACGGCCCATTCCACGCGATCGACCAGCGCGCGCTTGCCGCCGGCCAGCCAGCTCGCCGGTTCGTTGCGCGGCACGTAGCCGTCGAACTTCGCGAACACCGCCTTCGCGCCCGGCACCCATTCATCGCGCACGAAGCGGAAGGGGCCCGAGCCGACATACTCGTTGATCTGGGTGAAGGGATCGGTCCTGGCGATCCGCTCCGGCATGATGAAGGCCATCGGCGTCGCATTCTTGCCGAGCGCCATCTGCATCTTCGTGAACGGCGCCTTGAGCCGCCAACGGAAGGTACGGTCATCGACCGCGACCAGTTCCTCGTTCAGTGCGCGCAGCAACTGGCCCATCGGGTCGCGCGGCATCCAGCGCGTGAGCGAGGCAACGACATCCCGCGAGCGCACCGGCTCGCCGTCATGGAACTTCAGCCCTTCGCGCAGCTTGAAGGTCCAGGTCTTGCCATCCTGCGAGACTTCCTCGCCCTCGACCATCTGGCGCTGCGGCTGGAGATTCTCATCGAAGCCGTACAGCGTGTCCCACACCAGCACGGCGGCGTTGCGCACGACGTATTGCGTACCCCAGATCGGGTCGAAATTGGCAAGGTTCGCCTGCGGCACGAAGCGCAGGGTGCGCGCATTGGCCCCCTGCGACAGCGCCGGGGCGGAGATGCCCCCCGACATGCCGATGGCGGCCGTGCCTGCCCCAGCCTTGAGGAACGTCCTGCGGTCCATTCACCGTCTCCCTTGAGCCTTCCGGTCAGGAGCCTCGCCTGCCCGGTTCTCGGTCACATTGCATCATTCATAAGCGCGTCACCAGGGCCGCCGCAGGCTACAGGCCCACGAAACACGTTCCCAGGTGCGCGCTGGCAATGCTTGGAGCACAGGCCGTGCCAGCCGGCCCGTTGCCGACGAGGGCAACGGGCCGTGGCAGGCCGGATCAGCCCTTGCCGATGTTCCAGAACACCGTCGCCGGCGCACGGAACACGCCGGTGACGTTCCGCCGCCAGGCCGAGGGCTGCCAGTAGTACCCGAGCGGGAGGTAGTACATGGCCTGCATCGCCTCACGGTTGAGCGCCTCCGCGATGCGCCGCCCCTCGGCCGGATCGCCGCCCTTTTCCACCCATTCGGCGCGCAGGCGTTCGACCTCCGGCACATCGGGCCAGCCGAACCATGCATTGGCGCCATTGGCGCGGAGGAACAGGTGGAACACCGGCAGCGACAGCGACTGGCCGGAGGAGGTGGTGTGGACGATGCTCCACCCGCCCCGCTCGACCGGTTCCTTGCTGTTGCGGCGCTGGATCAGCGTGCCCCAATCGGCCGAGATGAGTTCGAGGTTCATCCCCAGCCGGCGGATCACATCGGCCGTCACCATCGACAGCGCATTGATCTGCGGATAGTCGCCCGGCGCGATCAGCACGACCTTCTCGCCATTGTAGCCGGCCTCGCGCAGGGCCTGCTTCGCGCGTTCGATGTTGCGCACTTTCAGCAGGTCGCTGCCGACCTCGTTGGCGAGCGGCGTATCGCAGGTGAACACACCTTCGCAGGCGCCCCAGCCCGCCGGGTCGTCACCGGCGACCGCGCGCAGATAGTCACGCTGGTCGATCGCCATGGCGACGGCGCGGCGGATCGCCGGGTTGTTGAAGGGCGGTTGCAGCGTGTTGAAGCGGGCGATCCCGTAGGTGCCCTCCTGCAGGCGCTGCTCGACCACCAGGTCGCGCGAGCGGCGCATCATGCCGAGCAGGTCGTGCAGCGGATATTCCCAGTAATCCTGCTCACCGGTCATCATTGCCGAGCCGCTGGTCGCGGGATCGGTGATGATGGTCCATTCGATGCGGTCGATGCGCGGCGTGCGGCCACCCGCGAGGCCATCCACCGCCTCCTGGCGCGGCACATAGCGGTCGTTCTTTGCCCACACAGCGCGCTGGCCCGGATTCCACTCGTCACGCATGAAGCGGAAGGGGCCGGAACCGACGGTCTCGCGGATCTGCTGGAAGGCATCCGTCTGCGCAATGCGCTCGGGCATCACGAAGCAGGGGAACTGCGTCTGGCCGAGCGCGAGGATCAGCAGCGGCGTTGGCCTGGTCAGGCGGAAGCGGAACTTGCGGTCGTCCAACGCGGCGAGTTCCGCGACATTCGGCCACAGCACCTGCATGAACGGATCGCGCCGCCGCCAGCGATCGATCGAGGCGACGCAATCCTTCGCCAGCACCTTCTCCCCGTCATGGAAGAACAGGTTCTCGCGCAGGGTGAAGGTCCAGGTCAGCCCGTCCTGGGAAACGTCCCAGCCTTCGGCCATCTGCGGCCTGATCTCGCCCTTGGAATCCTGGGCGCAGATCTGGTCGTAGATCATGAAGGCGTTGTTGCGGGTGACGACGGCCGTCGTCCACACCGGATCGAGGCTGGTGAGGTTCGCCTGCGGGATGACGCGCAGCGTGCGCGCCGCGGCCCCCTGCGACAAGGCGGGTGCGGAAACACCCGCGGCGGCGATGCCGGCGGAGGCGCCGAGGAAGGTCCTGCGTTCCATGATCCCCGCCCCTCTCACGTCCGCCGGATGTTCCAGTACAGCGCCAGGCCCGGCACGCGCCCGGTCAGGTTCCGCTTGATCGCCGTCATCGACATGTAGGACCCGACCGGGACGTAGGGCAGTTCGTCCATCGCCACGGTCTGCATCTCGCGCGCGAGGCGCTGCTCGGCGGCGAGGTCCGGTGCCTCGAACCAGGCGTCGCGCAGTTCCTCGAGCCGCGGCACGGTCGGCCAGCCGAACCAGGCATTCGTGCCGTTGCCGCGCATAGGGAAATGCGCCGCCGGATCGACGAAATCCACCGAGGAGAAGGAGGTGAACAGCATCGACCAGCCGTTGCGATCCACCGGCTCGCGCGAGGCGCGCCGCGTCACCGTGGTGCCCCAGTCCGACAGTGAGATATCGGCGTTGAAGCCAAGCCGGCGCACGAGATCCGCGCCCACCTGCGTCATCGCCGCGGGGGCGAGGATGTCGGTCGGCCCGATCAGGCGCATCGGCTGGTTGGTGTAGCCGGCCTCGCGCATCAGCGTCTTGGCGCGGTCGAGGCTGCGCGGCCCCATCAGCGGCGCGAGACCCGCATCGTTGGCGAGCGGCGTGCCCGGCGTGAACAGCCCGACGCCGGTGCGGTAGATCGAGGCATCGGTCCCGACCACCGCCTGCATGAAATCCTCCTGGCTGATCGCCGGAAGGATCGCCTGGCGCATCTTCTTGTCGTTGAAGGGCGCGTGCAGGTGGTTGAAACGCAGGATGCCGGTCAGCGGCAGCGGGTCGATCGCCTCGATCGAGATCTGGCGGTTGCGGCGCAGCAGCTGCTGGATCTCCGGCGGCGGCTGCTCGTACCAGTCGATCTCGCCGGTCTGCAGCGCGGCGGCCGCGGTCGCGGCATCGACGATGATGTTCCATTCGACGCGATCGAAATGCGCGACCTTGGGGCCGGCCGTCAGGCTCGGCGTGCCGCTCGGCACCGGCACGTAGTCGGCGAAGCGTTCATAGACAACGAGGCTGCCGGAGTTGAATTCATCCGCCTTGAACTTGAAGGGGCCAGAGCCGATCGCCTCGCGCACCTGCTGGAAGGCGTCGGTTTCCGCCAGGCGCTGCGGCATGATGAAGGCCGGGCTGTTCGACACCTGCCCGAGCGCCTTGAACAGCAGCGGGAAGGGCTTCTTCAGCTTGAAGCGCACGCGGCGATCGTCCACCACCTCCAGCGCATCGACCACCGTCATCAGCTTCTGGCCGAAGGGGTTGCGCTTCATCCAGCGGTTGATGGAAGGCACCACGTCCTGCGCGCGCACCGGCTCGCCGTCGTGGAACTTCAGCCCCGGGCGCAGCGTGATGGTGACGACCTTGCCGCCATCCTCCAGCACATGGCCTTCGGCCATCTGCGGCTGCGGCGCGAAATTCGCGTCGAGGCCATAGAGGCTGTCGTAGATCATGTGCCCGTGGTTGCGGGTGATGTTCGCCGTCGTCCAGATCGGGTCGAGGCTGGTCAGGTTCGCCTGCGGCACCATCTTAAGGACGCGGTTCTGCGCCGGTTGCGCTGTCGCGAATCGCGGAAGCGCGGCGGTGGCCCCCGCGGCGGCGGAGGCCCTCAGCAGGTCACGACGGTTCATCTTCGGCTCCCAGCCCGTTCAGTCGGCGCGCATCTGACCAGCACGGCGCCCGATCGGCAACCCGTCCATCAGGCCCTGTGGATGTTCCAGAACAGCGGCAGCCCCTTCAGCATGCCGGCGATGCCACGCCGATAGGCAGTCGCCTGGAAATACTGCCCAAGCGGCAGATAGGGCGCCTGCCGCATGGCCTCAGCCTGGATCTCACGCGCCACAGCCTGCTGCGCGGCAAGGTCGGGCGCGTCGAACCACTTCATGCGCAACTCTTCCATCTGCGGCATGGTCGGCCAGCCGAACCAGGCGCGTTCGCCGGTGCCGCGCAGCGCCTGGTTCACGCCGGGGGTCAGCATCTCGATGCCGCTCCAGGCAGTGAAGAACATGCTCCATCCGCCCTCGGAGGGCGGCGTGCGGCGGGCGCGGCGTTGCATGAGTTCCGACCACGGGCCGGAGACCACTTCGACCTCGATGCCGACGCGCCGCAGCGTCTCGGCCCCCACCGTCGCGAGGGCAGAGAGCGTCGGGAAATCGTTCGCGGCGAGCAGCACGACCTTCTCGCCGCCATAGCCGGCCTCGGAGATCTCGCGCTTCACCTTGTCGAAGTCGCGCGCACCGTCGAGCACGGCGAGCCCTTCGTCACTCGCGAAGGGCGTGCCGGGGGGGAATATGCCGACATCGTCGCGCCACAGGCTGTGATCGGCGCCGATCACCGCGGTCATGAATTCCGCCTGGTTCACCGCGCCGAGCAGCGCGCGCCGGATCGCCGCCCGGTCGAAGGGCGGATGCAGGTGGTTGAAGCGCGCGATCGCCATCAGCCCGGTCGGGTCGGGGATCTCCATGACGATGTTGCGGTTGCGCCGCAGGCCCGGCTGCAGCTCGGTCGAGGGGTTCTCCCACCAGTCCACGTCGCCGGCGGTCAGGGCTTCCGCCGCGGTCGCGGCATCGGGCTTCACATGCCATTCGACGCGGTCGAACTGCACCCGCTTCGGGCCGGCAGTCCAGGTCGGCACGCCCTCGGGGCGCGGCACGTAGTCGGCGAAGCGCTCATAAGCGATGAGGCGGCCGGCGACGCGCTCATCGGCCAGGAAGCGGAAGGGGCCGGAGCCGATGATCTCGGCGACGGCGCGGGTCGGCTCCGTCTCCGCCAGGCGCTCGGGCATGATGAAGCAGACGGGCGCGGCCGGCTTGGCCAGCGCATAGAAGATCATGGGAAAGGGCTTCGACAGCCGCAACAGGATGGTGCGGTCGTCGGGCGCGGAAATCTCCTCGGTGCGCGCCAGCAGCACCTGGCCGAGCGGGTCGCGTGCCGCCCAGCGCCGGATGGAGGCGACGCAATCGGTGGCGCGCACCGGCTCCCCGTCGTGGAACTTCAGCCCCTCACGCAGCCGGATCGAGATGCGCTTGCCATCACCATCGACGTTGTGGCCCTCGGCCATCTGGGGCTCGGGCGCATAGTCCTGGTTGAAGCCGTACAGCGTGTCCCACACCAGGAAGCCGTGGTTGCGCGTGGCAGAGGCGGTGGTGACGATGGGATCGAGCACCGCAAGATCCGCCTGCGGCACGAACTTCAAGGTGCGCGATGCGCCCGACGTCCCCTGCCCCAGCGCCGCGCGCCCTGGGAGCCCGCCGAGGATGGCGGCACCGGTGCCGGCAATGAGGTGACGTCGCTGCATCCGGCCCTCCCGATTGACGCGGCGATGTTCTGGCCGCATCGCCCGGTGCGACGCAAGGGGTCCCGGCGATCGGGGTGCGCCACACGGCGCACCCCGGGGCGCATGCTCAGCTCCGGCGCAGGTTCCAGAACAAGGGCGGCTGGCCCTTCAGCATGCCGGTCAGGTTCCGCCGATAGGCCGTGGGCTGGTAATACATGCCGGTCGGCACATAGGGCACCTCCTCGAAGGCGATGCGCTGCATCTCCGTCGTCGCGGCCTTGGCGGCGGCCTCGTTGGGCGCGTCGAACCAGGCGTTGCGCTGCGCCTCGATGGCCGGGATGGTCGGCCAGCCCGGCCAGGCGGCGTCGCCATGGCCGCGGATCGAGGCATGGCTCGCCGGGTTCCAGTGATCGACGCCCGACCAGAAGGTAAAGAAGCCCGACCAGCCGCCCTGTTCCAACGGATTCTTGCTGGCGCGGCGCTGCACCACCGTGCCCCAGTCGGCCGAGACCAGATCGACGTCGAAACCCATGCGGCGGAACAGGTCGGCGCCGACCAGCGTCGCCGCGTTGATCGACGCGAGATCGGTGGCGTTCATCAGCACCATCTTCGCGCCCATCGCGCCGGCGGCCTGGAGTTCGGCCCGCGCGGCATCGATGGACTTCTTCAGCCGGTCCAGCCCGACGGTGGAGGCCGATGGCGATTCCGGCGCGAAATAGCCGATCCCTTCCCGCTTGAGCGATTGGTAGCCCGGCACCGTGGCGTCACCGATCACCGCAGTCATGAAATCGATCTGGTTGACCGCGGTGATCACGGCGCGGCGCACCGCCGGGTTGTTGAACGGCGCGGTCAGGTGGTTGGGGCGGAAGATGCCGATCAGCCCGGTGCCGTTGATCACGTCCACCGCGACGTTGCGGTTGCGTGCAACCAGCGGGAACAGGTCGGCGGTCGGCTGCTCCCACCAGTCGATCTCGCCCGACTGCAGCGCCGCCGCGGCGGTCGAGGCATCGGGAATGATGCGCCACTCGACCCGGTCGAAATACGCGACCTTCGGCCCGGCCGTCATCGACGGCGTGCCGTTCGGCACCGGCACATAGTCCGGGTTGCGCGCATAGACGACAGAAGACCCCGGCACCCACTCATTCTGCACGAAGCGGAAGGGTCCGGAGCCCACGGCCTCGCTCAGGTTGGTGAAGGGATCCACATTCGCCAGCCGCTCGGGCATGATGAACAGGCAGGATGTCGTGACCTTCGAGAAGGCCTCGAGCATCTTGGCGAAGGGGCGGTTCAACTTGATCGTGAAGACGCGGTCGCTGTCCTCGGTCATGTCGGCGACGCGGGCCATCAGTTCCTGCCCGAAGGCATCGCGCCGGCCCCAGCGCTTGATCGAGGCGATGCAATCCCGCCCGCGCACGGGCGTCCCGTCATGGAACTTCAGCCCCTCGCGCAGGGTGAAGCGCCACAGCAGGCCGTCATTCTCCACCACATGGCCCTGGGCCATCTGAGGCACCGGCTCGAACTTGTCGTTCATGCCGTAGAGCTGGTCGAAGACGAGGAAGGCGTGGTCGCGCGCGACAAAGGCTGTATTGGTGAAGGGGTCGATATTCGGCAGGTTGGCATGCGGCACGTATTTCAGCGTGCGCGCGGCGGCGGGCTGCGCGATGGCGAAGCGCGGCAGCGCAGCGGCAGTGGCCCCGGCCGCGGCGCCGGCCAGCAGGTCGCGTCGAAACATTCAGACGTTCTCCGTTCGGTGAAGCTTGCGGCGACAGTAACCGGGCGCGATCGTCCGATCCAGCGCGGCAATGCCCCCCGCATCAGCAGAATCGCGGCTGGGCAAGCCGGCCGCGCCGCCCTACACCGCCGCGCATGGCGGACATCCCCATCCTCGGTCCCGCGCTGGCGCGCCTGCTTGGCCCCCGGCTCGCGACGGTCGCGCAGGAATTCCTGCGCTTCGGCGTGGTCGGCACGGTCGGCTTCCTGGTCGATACGGGCGTGCTCTACGGCATGCTCGGGCTCGGGGCCGGGCTCTATCTGGGGCGCGCCATCTCCTATGTAACGGCGGCGACGACGACCTGGGCGCTCAACCGCGCCTGGACCTTCCGCGGGCGGGGCAGCACCGCGCCAATCCATCGGCAATGGGCGCTGTTCGTGGTGGTGAACCTCGCCGGCTTCACGCTGAACTACGGGACCTACGCGCTGATGGTGGCGACCACGCCGGTCGTCGCGGCCTATCCGATCCTCGGCGTCGCCGCCGGGTCGATCGTCGGGATGTTCGCCAATTTCGCGGTGTCGCGGCGGCTGGTCTTCCGCGGATAGGCCGGGGCCTACGGCCCGGTCCGCATCATGCCCAGCAACGCCACGAAAAAGGCCCCGAAGGCGAGTTGCAGCCCCAGCACCATGCTGGTGACCGAGGCAATCGCGACCCGCATCGCCCCCATGCCCTCCAGCGGCCCGAAGCGCTGCCCGCCCCAGACCGCCACCGCCGCGACGCCAAGACCCAGGCCGAGGACAACCAGCAGCACCGCGACGATCAGCGCCGGCTCCAGCCCGAAGCGTTCCAGCGCCGCGCTCAGGCGCTTGTCCTCCGGCACCACGCCCTGTTGGGCGCCGTAGATCCGCGCGAAGGCCCAGAACTGCACCGCCTGGAACCCCATCACCATCGCACCCGAGGCATAGAGCATCGTGTGCACATCGAAGGTGACGCCACCCAGCCGCAGCGGCCCCGGCAGCAGCGCGGCCATGACGGCAAGCCCCGCCAGGAAAAGGCCCGCACCGGGGTAGAAGAACAGCCAGCGTGGGCAGAACACGAGCAGGAAGCGCAGATGCCGCCAGCCATCGCGCCAGGAGCGAAGATGCGGCGGCCGCGACCGCCCATCCGGCGACAGGGTGGTCGGCACCTCGGTGACGCGCAGCCCCTGCACCGTCGCCTTCACCACCATCTCGGAAGCGAATTCCATCCCCGGCGCCCGCAGGTCGAGCGCGCGGATGGCGTCACGGTCGAAGCCGCGCAGGCCGCAATGGAAGTCCCGCACCGGCCCGCCGAAGAACAGCCGCCCGATGGTCGAAAGCACCGGATTGCCGAGATAGCGATGCAGCGGCGGCATGGCCCCCGGCTTGATCCCGCCCAGGAAGCGGTTGCCCATGACCAGGGCGTAACCCTCACGCAACCTGGCGACGAAGGGGTCGAGGTCGGTGAAATCGTACGAATCGTCGCTGTCGCCCATGATGACGAAGCGCCCGCGCGCCGCCGCGATCCCGGCGATCAGGGCGGCGCCGTAGCCGCGCATCGGGACCGGAACCACCCGCGCGCCGAGCCCCTCGGCGATCGCCTGGCTGCCGTCCGTGCTGCCATTGTCGGCGATCAGCACCTCCCCCGCCACGCCGCTGCGCGCCAGGTACCCCATGGCCTTGGAGACGCAGGCACCGATCGTCTCGGCCTCGTTCAGGCAGGGCATCAGGATGGTCAGTTCCAGCCCATCGGCCGGCCCAGGCTCCTTCCCCATCCGCGCTTCCGGCAGATCCATCGGCAAGCGGCGCTTCCCTTTCACCCTGCCCCGTCCGGACGGCCCGGCGCGGCCTTCGTTGCGCAGATCACATCGCGGCGGCCCGAACGTGATATGGTGTCATGCTCGGGTCATCCAGCGCCCGTCAGCGAGGCAGCGCTTTTTTCACACGCCGGACTGCACTAGGTAAGCGCCTTGTGCCCGATGGCAAACCATTCCGATGGGGGGACGGCTCAGCCCGCATGGCGGCAGACGTGACACCGGGTCCGGGGTTTTCCGGACCGCGCCAGAGCCCGGAAGCCGTGCCCGATGGCGATTGATCCCCGGATCATCCTCGGCGAAGGCAAGCCGGCCCAGACGCCGCTCGCGCGCGCCGTCGCGGCCTGCCGCGCGCAGTTCGTCTCGGTTGGGCTGTTCAGCGGCGTCGTCAACGGGCTGCAGCTGACCGTCTCGCTGTACATGATGCAGGTGTTCGACCGCGTGCTCGCCACGCGGAACCTGAACACGCTGCTCTACCTGACGCTGATCGCCATTGCCGCCGTCGGGCTGCTGGCGGTGCTGGAGGCCGCACGCTCGCGCATCATGCAGCGCGTCGGCGCCTGGGTGGAGGAGAAGGTCGCCCCCGAGGGCTTCGCCCGCGCCGTGGAAAGCCAGCTGCGCGGCCGCTCCTACCGGATGGAGGCGTTGCGGGACCTCGGCGTATGCCGGGGCTTCATCGCCTCTCCCGGGGCGCTTGCGCTCTATGACGTGCCCTGGGTGCCGGTCTACCTGCTGGTGATCTTCATCCTGCATCCGGTGCTCGGCACGGTTGCCCTGGTCGGCGCGGCGCTGCTGCTGGGGCTGACCATCCTCAATGAGCTCGCCACCTCCAAGCTGCTGCGGGAGGCCAACACCGCCTCCATGGCCACGCAGCGGCGGGCGGATTCGATCGTCCGCAATGCCGAGGTGATCGACAGCATGGGCATGCTGCCCGCCGTCATGGCGCGCTGGCGCGTCGGCGTGGCGGAGATGACGGCGCCGATGAACCGCGCCATGGACCGCGCCGCGCCATTGCTGGCGGTGACCAAGTTCTTCCGCCTGGCCGTACAGATCGCGATCCTCGGCATCGGCGCCTATCTCGTGCTCGGGCAGGAACTGACCTCGGGCGCCTCGATCGCGGCGTCGATCATCATGGGCCGGGCGCTCGCGCCGGTGGAACAGATGATCGGCGGCTGGAAGCAACTGGTGCAGGCGCGGCAGTCCTGGCGGCGGCTGCAGGCCTTCCTGGTGATGCCGCGGCTGCGCCCGCCCGGCCTGCCTCTGCCGCCCCCGACCGGGAAAGTGGCGGTCGAGCGCGTCACCTACGGCTTTCCGGGCACCAACATCGCGGTGGTGAAGGGCGTCGCCTTCGCCCTCGAAGCGGGGGAAAGCCTCGCGGTGATCGGCCCGTCCGCGGCCGGCAAGACCACGCTGATCCGGCTGCTGACCGGCACGCTGCAACCGGCATCGGGCGCCGTGCGGCTCGACGGCGCCGATGTCTACACCTGGCAGCGGGAGGATTTCGGCCGGCATGTCGGCTACCTGCCGCAGGATGTCGAACTGTTCGACGGCACCATCTTCGACAACATCGCCCGCATGGCCGAGGCGCCGCACGAGGCTGTCTACGACGCCGCGAAGCTCGCTGGCGCGCATGACATGATCCTGCGCCTGCCGAAGGGCTACGAGACCGAGATCGGCGAAGGCGGCCAGCATCTGTCCGGCGGGCAGCGCCAGCAGATCGGCCTTGCCCGCGCGATGTTCGGCAATCCGAAATTCATCGTGTTGGACGAGCCGAACTCGAACCTCGACGGCGATTCCGAGGCCGCCCTGCTGCGCGCGCTGCATGAGCTCCGCCGGCGCGAGATCACCGTGGTGCTTGTCTCCCACCGCCCGGTGCTGGTGCAGGGGGTGGAGAAGGTGCTGCTGATGCGGGACGGCGCTGTCGAGATGTTCGGCCCGCGCGCCGAGGTGCTGAAGAAGATCATGAAGCCGGCCCAGCCGACGCCAATCCCCGCTCCAGTTCAGCAATCCGAAGGCCGCGAGGCGCAGGCATGAGCGAGCCCGCCCCCGCCATCCCGCCGCCGGCCGCGAACCAGGACCTGGTGCCGCGCCGGGAACGGCTGCCCTCGCTGAACCTCGCGCCACCCGTGATGCCCGAGGCGGCGTCGCGGCCGCGCACCCGCGGCACGACGCTGTTCGGCTTCGCCGCCATCGCCATTTTCTTCGGTGCCTTTGGCGCTTGGTCGGCCTTCGCGCCGCTCAGCGAGGCCGCGATCGCCTCGGGGATGATCAAGGTCGAGGGCACGCGGCGGACGATCCAGCATCTGGAAGGCGGCATCGTGCGCGAGATCCTGGTGCGCGACGGCGACCGGGTCCGCGCCGGGCAGGTGCTGATGCGCCTCGACGACATCCGCGCCGGCACCGACCTCGAGACGCTGCGCAGCCAGCGCTGGGCGCTGGCCGCGCAGGATGCGCGCCTCGCGGCGGAACTCGACGATGCCCGCACCGTTGCCTTCCCCGACGATTTACGCGCCGCGACCGAACCCCGCGCGCAGGATGCCATCGCCGGCCAGGGCGCGGTCTTCGAGGCGCGCCGTGCCGCGCTGACCAGCCAGGTGTCCGTGCAGGAAGCGCGGATCGGCCAGCAGGAGGCGATCATCTCCGGCGCCACCGGCCAGCTGCGTGCCCAGCGCGCCCAGTTGGAACTGATCCGGCGGGAGGAGGAGCTGACGCGCACCCTGGTCCAGCAGGGGCTGCAACGGTTGCCGACACTGCTCGCGCTGCAGCGGACCGCCGCGGCGCTGGAAGGCCAGGGGGAGGATCTGCAAGGCCAGTTGGACCGCGCGGGGCAGACCATCGCCGAGGCGCGCGGTACGATCGCCAGCATCGTCGGCCAGCGCCGCCAGGAAGTCGCCGCCGAGCGCCGCGAGATCCGCGTCCGCCTCGCGGAGGTGGAGGAGCGCCTGCGCGCCGCGCATGACGTCGCGGTGCGTCGCGACATCCTCGCCCCTGAGGACGGCACGGTGCTGAACCTGCGCCTGTTCACCGTCGGCGCCGTAGTGCGTCCCGGCGACCCGGTGATGGACCTGGTGCCGGTGCAGGACCGTCTGGTCGCCGAGGTGAATGTCCAGCCCTTCGACATCGACGTGGTCCATGTCGGGTTGCAGGCGGAAGTGCGGCTGCCGGCCTTCAAGCAGCGGTTGGTGCCGTACCTGCACGGGCACGTCACCTTCGTCGCGCAGGATGTGACGCTCGATGAACGCACCCGCGCCACCTACTACCGCGCCCATATCCTGATCGACGCGGACCAGCTTGCGCACATGCCGGGCGTGCAGTTGGTGCCGGGCATGCCGGTGGAGGCGATGATCCAGATCGGCGAACGATCCTTCCTGCGCTATATTACCCAGCCGATCCGTGACAGCTTCACCCGCGCCTTCCGCGAGCAATAGGGAAATCCAGACATGGCCGAGAACCGCCCCACCGTCTTCGCCGACGGCGTGATCGAGGCGCAGGTGGCGCATGGCGTCGCGCGCGTCACGCTGGCCATGACCGGGTCCGACGGCAAGGCAGTGCCCTGCGCGACGCTGTGCGTGCCGGTGACGCAGTTGCCGGCGCTGGTGAACGGCATGGGCAACCTGCTGAAGCAGATCGAGGAGCGCGTGCGCGCCCAGGTAACGCAGCAGCAGCAGGCGCCCAGCAGCGACAGCGTCGCCGCGCCGGGCGCCTTCCGTTTTCAGAGCTGAACGACGCGCGGCAGGTCTTCGGCGGGGCATCACGCCGCTATCCGATGGCGTGAATCTGCCCGATCGGCATCTGATCCGGCGCCCCGGTTCCGACGTGCCGTGGATTTCGGAACCGGGTCAGCGGCCTTCCCTGGCGATGTGTGTCCGTCCGCTTGATTCGCCGCGGACGTGGCGAACCTCACGGGCTGCAGACTAGTTGCTCCTGCTCCGAGCCCGCGCGATCGCCGTCTCGATCTGCGCCTTCACCGCTTCCATGTTGAAGGACGCGCCGCGCTGCATCGGCGGAAATTCGATGAAGCTCTGCGCGTAGCGGGCCACTTCCTGCTGGACGAAGACGAAGCGCCAGAAGTTGTTCAGGAAGAAGGTGTAGAAATGCAGCGACCCGTTGGCGCCGGCCGGCAGGCCCATGCGCTCGAAGGGGTCCAGCCGCAGGTTGACGATGATCGGCCAGTCCACATGCACCGTGCCGCCGAGCCAGCCTCCGGGCTGGTCGGTGAACCGGTACTTGTAGTCGCCGATGCGCACCGCGCTAAGCGTGCCTTCGGTGAAGTAGAAGATCTCCTGGCGGGTTGACGGCCCCTGCCCGGTCAGCATCGCGGTCTGGTCATAGCCGTCGAGGAACACGCGGTAGTTCCGCCCGCCAAGGTCGCGCCCGGCACGCAGCTGTTCCTTGATGTTCGGATTGCCCGCCGCGGTGAGCAGCGTCGGGAACCAGTCGAGCCCCGACATGATGCCGTTCTGCACCGTCCCGGGGGCGACGCGGCCCGGCCAGCGCACGATCATCGGCACGCGCATGCCGCCTTCCAGTGCCGTTCCCTTGCCGCCGGCGAAAGGCGTGTTGCCGCCATCCGGCCAGGTGAAGTTCTCGGCACCGTTATCGGTGGTGAAGACGACGATGGTGTTCCGGTCGAGCCCGCGCTGGCGCAGATGCTCCATGACCCGGCCGATATTGTCGTCCATCTGGGCCATGCCGGCCTCCTGGACCGACCAGCCATTCTCAGCATTCCGCCGGCCTTCGTATTCCGGCGAGAGGTGGGTCTCCACATGCATGCGCGTCGGGTTCATCCAGACGAAGAACGGACGGTTCGCCGCCGTAGACTGGTCGATGAAGCGGATGACGTTCTCGCTGATGACCTCGTCGAAGGTCGTCATATTGTACTGGATGCCCGGCATCGGGCGCGGGGGCAGCGGGCCCTCGTCCACGATCCGCTGGCGGCCGATCCGTCCCCAGCGCGGCTGCTCGGTGGCATCGTCCACATCGGCCGCCGTGCAGCGCACGAGGTTGCGCGGCCCGACAGCGTCCCGCAGTGCCGGCGGGTAGGTCGGATAGAACGGGTCCTGCATGGCATCGAGGTGGTAGAGGTAGCCGAAGAACTCGTCGAACCCGTGCACGCAGGGCAGGAACTGGTTGAGATCGCCCAGATGGTTCTTGCCGAACTGGCCGGTGGCATAGCCCTGGGCGCGGAGCGCGGTCGCGATGGTCGGCGCGGCGGCTGGCATGCCGACGGTGGAACCTGCCTGGCCGACTGTCGTCAGCCCGGTGCGGATCGGCAACTGCCCGGTGATGAAGTTGGCGCGTCCGGCGGTGCAGGACGGTTCGGCGTAGTAGTCGGTGAACAGCATCCCTTCCGCGGCGAGCCGGTCGAGGTTCGGCGTTCGGCCCGCCATGAGGCCGCGATGGTAGGCGCCGATGTTCCACATGCCGATGTCATCGCCCATGATGAAGACGATGTTCGGCCGTTGCCGCGCGGGGGCCGGCGCGGGTGCGGCCGGCGGCGCGGGCTGTTGCGCCGCGAGCGGACCGGCGATCGCCAGCGCACTGATCGTGCCCGCCAGCCATCGGCGGGTGGTTGAACACCAATCCATCGTCTCAACCCCTTCAATTGCGACCCCGGTTCGTTTCGGGTCACCGTCACGGAGGATGGGCTTGGCCTACCGTGACGCCTATGCAGATTTCGCCCTTTTCGACAGCCGGGGGCGCCGGATCGCGGGTCCGGGACGGGATGCTCCCGGGCAGACGGCGAAGCGATTGCGACGGGCTTTCCCCGAAGGTTTGCCGATAGGCGACGGCGAAGCGGCCGAGTTCCCAGAAGCCCCAGTCGAGCGCGATGCTTGACACGGTCGCCTCGCGCGGGTCCGCGGCGAGCAACGCCCGGCGCGCGCCCCAAAGCCGGCGCAGGCGCAGATGGCGGTTCGGCGTCTGCCCGAAGAACTCGACGAAAACCTGCTCCAGCACCTTCACCGAGCAGCCGCCGGCCTTGCACAATTCGGGCAGGGCGATCGGCCGGGCCTCGTTCGCCTCGATATGGGCGACGACGCGCCGGAGCACGGCGTGGTGCCGCCGCGTCGCGGCCGTTTCACGCGGCGGGGCGACGCTTTCGAGCATCGCCACCAGGGCCTCGGTGATCTGGCCGTCGAGCATTCGCCCCGCCTCCGGATGTTCGAGCACCTCCGGCGCCTCCGCGGCCAGCCGGAAGGCGTCGCGCTGCAGCGAGGCAAGGCGCGCGAACGCGTCCGGCGCCGGGCGCAGAAGGTCCGGCCAGCTCAGCGGCGACGGCAGGCTGCGCTGGAGCAGGGTGTCGAGGGCGACCGCGAAATCGACGACCGGCATCGACACCGACCGCCAGCGGGAGGGACCCGCCGCGCGGTCATCCACCGGGCGGCCACCGCTGCCGATCCCGACCGTACCCGGTTCGGCTGCATGCCCGTTGCGGGTGCTGGGCGGCTCGTCGTCGTGCTTGAGGCGGAAAAAGACCCGGTCGGGCGAGGTCTCGCAAGCGAAGCGGCGGGGCACGATCTCCTCGCTCATCGCGAGGTTGACGGCGGGAAGCCGCACCAGGATCAGGCGCGCGCGATAGGGCCCGCCCCGCATCGGCCGCACACGCCCGCAGACATTGTGGATGCGCGCCGCATGGGCGTCGGGATCGTCGAAGGTCTCGACGCTGCTGCCAGTCCGCATGCCGGGCGTTTCCCTCGCCACCGGCATGCGGCGGCGGAGCGGAAGCAAACGCCCATGACTATCATTCTCGCAACGAAAATATTGCGCTCAGCTCTGTGGCCGGTCGCGGTAACCCCCGGGATGCGCCTCACGCCAAGCCCAGGCGGTCCGGACAATGTCATCCAGCGACCCGTGCCGCGGCGCCCAGCCCGTTTCGGCCCGCAGCCTGTCGCTCGCGGCGACCAGCACCGCCGGGTCTCCCGCGCGGCGCGGGCCGATGCTGTGCGGCACCGGGCGGCCACCGACGCGCTCCACCGCCGTGATCACCTCCTTCACCGAGGCGCCATTCCCGCTGCCGATGTTGTAGCGGCAGGACCCATGTGTTTCGAGCCGCGCGAGCGCCGCCAGATGCGCCTGCGCCAGGTCGGTGACATGGACGTAGTCGCGGATGCAGGTGCCATCCGGGGTCGGGTAGTCATCGCCGAAGACGGTCAGCGCAGGGCGGCGGCCGAGCGCGGCGTCGATCGCGAGCGGGACGAGATGCGTCTCGGGGTCGTGGTCCTCCCCCGCGCGGCCGGCGGGGTCGGAACCGGCGGCGTTGAAGTAACGCAGCGCGGCATAGCGCAGCCCGTGGATGCGCCCTGCCCAGGCGAGGCCTTCCTCAACCATGCGTTTGCTGTCGCCATAGGGATTGGACGGCGCGATGCGGCAATCCTCGTCGATCGGCACGCGGTCCGGGTCGCCGAACAACGCTGCGGTGGAAGACAGCACGAAGCGCAGGCAGCCGGCCTTGATCGCGGCATCCGCCAACCGCAGCGAATGCGCGACGTTCTCGGCGATGTAGTGCAGCGGCTCGCGCATGGATGCGCCCACGATGGACAGCGCGGCGAAATGCAGCACGGCATCGAAGCGCCAGGAGGCGAAGACCTCGGCGACCCGCCTCGTATCCGCAAGGTCGGCCTCGACCAGCGTCGCGCCGGCCGGAACCGCCGCGCGATGGCCCTGAGTCAGGTTGTCGAGCACGACCACCTCATCCCCGCGATCCAGCAGGGCGAGCACGGCGTGGCTGCCGACGAATCCGGCACCGCCGGTGACGAGGTAACGAGCCAAGGCAATCCTCCGGCGGGCACGGTCACGAAGCCGGGCGTTTCCGCCCGGGCAGGATCTGCTCTAGCAATCGGGCATGGGAAAGGCACTCTTTGGCGTCCTTGTGGCGCTGCTGCTGGCGCCCGCCGCCGCGGCGGCGCAGGGCATATCGCGGGCCGAGACCTGGGGCGCGGTCGCGACCCCGGCGGCAGGTCCGGTCCGCATCATCGGCAGCACGGGGCTCGGCTGCATCGCGGGTGCGGTGCAACTGCCCGATGACGGGCCGGGCTGGCAGTCAGTGCGCGTGTCGCGCAACCGGCATTGGGGGCATCCGGCGATGGTCGCCTGGGTGCAGGATTTCGCTGGCCGGGCGCGGGCACAGGGGTTCCCGGATCTGTGGATCGGCGACCTGTCGCAGCCACGCGGCGGGCCGATGACCTACGGGCACGCCAGCCATCAGGCGGGAATCGACGCCGACATCTGGCTCGACGTGAACCCGAAGCCGCGCGTGCCGGCGGCGCAGCGGGAGAACACGCCGATGGTCTCCCTCGTGCTGCCGGATGGATCGGGCGTCGACCCGGCGCGGTTCACCGACCGCCATGCCGCGCTGATCCGCCTAGCGGCGGAGACGCCGGGCCTCGACAGGCTGCTGGTCAATCCCGCGATCAAGCAGGAGTTGTGCCGGCGCCATGCGGGGCAGTCCTGGCTGCGCCGCGTGCGGCCGTGGCGCGGGCATGATTCGCACATGCATATCCGCCTGCCCTGCCCGCCCGGCCAGGCGGAATGCCGCGGCATCGCCCCGCCGCCGCCCGGCGATGGCTGCGACGCGACGCTCGCCTGGTGGTTCACCGAGGAAGCGCGCCGGCCGCCGCCCCGCCGGCCGGGACCACCGCCGGTGATGCCGGCGGCGTGTGCGGGGGTGCTGGCGTCGCGGTAGGCGTTCCTATGGCTTCAGCCGGTATCCGGTGCGGAACATCCACCACAGCACCCCGAGGCAGAGCGTCATGAAGCACGCCATGAATGCGAGACTCGCTGCCACGCTGACGTCGCCAACGCCGAAGAAGCTCCAGCGGAAGCCGCTGACCAGGTAGACCACGGGATTGAACAGGCTGATGGTCCGCCAGGGCTGCGACAACATGTCGATCGAATAGAAGGCCCCGCCGAGGAAGGTCAGCGGCGTTATCACCAGGGACGGCACGATGGCGAGCTGCTCGAAGCTCTTGGCCCAGATGCCGATGATGAAGCCGAACAGGCTGAACGCGACGGAGGTGATGACCAGGAAGGCCACCATCCAGACCGGATGGAGGATCTCGATCCGCACGAAGAAGGTCGCGGTCAGCAGGATGATGAGGCCGATGACCATGGATTTGGTCGCCGCCGCCCCGACATAGGCGAATACGGATTCGAAAGCCGAGAGAGGCGCGGAGAGGAGCTCGAAGAGGGTGCCCGTGAATTTCGGGAAGTAGATGGCGATCGAGGCGTTCGAGATGCTCTGCGTGAGGATGGTCAGCATCATCAGGCCGGGCACGATGAAGGCGCCGTAGTCGACGCCGCCAAGCTGCTGCATATGCGACCCGATCGCCGCGCCGAAGACGATGAAGTACAGCGCCGTGGTGATCACCGGCGTGATGATGCTCTGCCAGACGGTGCGGAAGGCCCGCTGCATCTCGGTGCGGTAGATGGCCCATATGCCGTGGTAGTTGATGCCAGTCATCACGCGGGCTCCACCAGGCTGATGAAGATTTCCTCGAGCGAACTCCGCTCGGTGTCGAGATCCTTGAAGTCAATGCCGAGCTCGCCGAGCCGCTTGAGCAGCCCCGGCACGCCCGTGCCCTCCGCATTGGCGTCGAAAGTGTAGAGAAGTTGCTGCCCGTCGGCCTGAAGCTGGAGCGGCCAGCCGGCAAGCTCGGCCGGGATCGCCGTCATGGGGTGCTGCAGCACGAGGGTGAGGCGGCGCTTGCCCAGCTTGTCCATCAGCGTCGCCATGTCCTCGACCAGCAGGATGCGCCCCTTGTCGATGACGCCGACGCGATCGGCCATGTCCTCGGCCTCTTCGATGTAGTGCGTGGTCAGGACGATGGTGACGCCCTTGTCGCGCAGCCTGCGGACCAGCGCCCACATGTCGCGGCGGAGGTTGACGTCGACGCCGGCCGTCGGCTCGTCGAGGAACAGCAACTCGGGTTCGTGGCTCAGCGCCTTCGCGATCATCACGCGGCGCTTCATGCCGCCTGAAAGTTCGATGACCTTGCTGTTGCGCTTGTCCCACAGCGACAAATCGCGCAGGAGCTGCTCGAGATAAGCCGGGTCGGGCGAACGGCCGAACAGGCCGCGGCTGAACCGCACGGTGTTCCAGACGGTGGAGAAGATATCGAGCGCGATCTCCTGCGGCACCAGGCCGATGATCGAGCGCGCCGCGCGGAAATCCGTCACCACGTCATGGCCGCCGACAAGCACCGTGCCTGACGTCATCGTGACCGTGCCGCAGATGATGCTGATGAGGGTTGTCTTGCCGGCGCCGTTCGGCCCGAGCAGTGCGAAGATCTCGCCCCGGCGGACCTCCAGATCGACGCCGCCGAGCGCCGTGAGACCCGAATCGTAGTGCTTCTCGACACCGGAGACGGAGAGGATGGGTGGCATTGCCTCGACTCTCATGGTCATCCGACAGCCATACCAGTGGCAGGCGATCGACGCAGCAGGGCCGGCCCAGGACGGCCTGTCACATCATCGGGCAGGCTCATTCGCCGCCCCCTGTGCTAGGCATCGCGCCATGGACGATTCGGACCTTCTCGTCGTCGGCGCAGGCATCGTCGGGCTGGCGCATGCGCTGCATGCCGCCCGCGCCGGGCAGCGCGTGACTGTCATCGACCGCGATGCCCAGGCCAATGGCGCCAGCATCCGCAATTTCGGCTTCGTCACCGTCACCGGCCAGGGCACCCCGCACACCTGGCACCGCGCCCGCCGCGCACGAGAGGTTTGGGCCGAAGTCGCGCCCCTCGCCGGCATCCCCGTACATCACCGAGGGCTGCTGATGGCGGTGCGGCGGCCCGAAGCGGTCGCGGTCATCCAGGAATTTGCTGCCGGCCCGATGGGCGACGGCTGCCGCATCCTGCGTGGCGCCGAGATTCCGTCGCCGCTGCGCGCGCCCGGCCTGCTTGCCGCGCTGCACAGCCCGCACGAACTGCGTGTCGAAAGCCGCGACGCCATTCCGCGGCTGGCCGCCTGGATGGAGGGCGCGCTCGGCATCCGCTTCATCCGCCATGTCGCGGTGCATGCCGTGGGGACGGGTGAGGTCGAGACGACGCGCGGCACCTTCCGCGCGCCGCGCATCGTGGTCTGCCCGGGTGCGGACATCGCGACGCTGTTCCCCGATGCCTTCGCGCGGCGGGAGGTGACGCTGTGCAAGCTGCATATGCTGCGCCTCGCCAATCCGGGCTGGCGCCTGCCCGCCGCGGTGATGAGCGATCTCGGCCTGCATCGCTATCGCGGCTATGCCGATTGCCCGTCCCTGCCCGCGCTGCGCACACGGCTTGCGGCGGAACAGGCCGAGGAACTGGAACACGGCGTCCACCTGATCGTCGTGCAGGGTGCTGACGGTTCGCTCGTGGTCGGCGACAGCCACCACTATGGACCCACGCCCGACCCCTTCCAGCCCGAGCATGTGGATGCGCTGATCATCCGGGAGGCGCAGCGCGTGCTCGACCTGCCGGCGCCACGCGTCGTCGAACGCTGGACGGGGCTGTATCCATCCGGCCCCGAGGATGCCTTCTTCGAGACCCCCGCGCCGGGCGTGCGCCTGGTTTCCGTCACCTCCGGCACCGGTGCCTCCACCGCCTTCGGCCTCGCCGAGGAAGTGCTGGCCGATTTCGAGGCGAACCCATGACCCGCAAGATCAAGGCCGTCATTCTCGACTGGGCGGGCACCGTGCTCGACCATGGCAGCCGCGCCCCGATGGGCGCCTTCGTCGAGGCCTTCGCTCATTTCGGCGTGACCATTTCCATCGCCGATGCGCGCGGGCCGATGGGCATGGCCAAGCGCGACCACATCCGCCTGGTCGGCACCGCACCGACCGTCGCCGCCGCTTGGCGGGCGAAGCATGGGCGCGACTTCGATGATGCAGCGATCGACGCCATCTTCAATGTCTTCGAACCGCTGAACGTCGCCGCCGTGGAAGCGCACAGCGCGTTGATCCCCGGCGCGAAGGCAGCGATTGACTGGTGCGCGGCGCGCGGCATCCGCATCGGATCGACCACCGGCTATACCCGCCCGATCATGGAACGGCTGGCCCCGCTTGCGGCCGCGCAGGGCTTCGCGCCGGAGGTGATGGTCTGCGCCGGCGATCTCGCCGCCGGTCGCCCCGCGCCCTTGCAGATGTGGCACGCCATGTCGGCAATGGGCATCTGGCCGGCCAGCACCGTGGTGAAACTGGACGACACGCCGCCAGGAATCGGGGAAGCCCGCGCGGCCGGCTGCTGGGCCGTGGGCCTCGCACTTTCGGGCAACATCGCCGGGCTGTCGGCCGAGGGCCTTGCCGCGCTGACGCCGGAGGACCGCGACGCGCTGCGCCGCTACGCAGCGGAGCAATTGACGCGCGCCGGTGCACACCTCGTGGTTGATTCGATCGCCGATCTTCCCGCCGTGGTCGCGCATATCGAAGCGCGGCTCACTGCGGGCGAAACGCCCGGCCTGGTGGAATGGAGTTGACACGGAACCGCAATCCGCGTGTCACACTAGCGACTTGGGGAGCACGCTAGGCACGGCAACCGCTGACTGACGGGAGACGCCGCATGCGCCGCTTTGCTTTACTCGCCCTTGCCCTCGCGGGCCTGCTGCCCGCGGCTGCCGAGGCGCAGCAGCGCACACGGCTGACCGTCTATACCGCGCTCGAGAACGAGCAGTTGCAGCCCTTCAAGCAGGCCGCAGAAACCGCGTTGCGCGACATCGAGATCGCCTGGGTGCGCGATTCCACCGGCGTCATCACCGCCCGCCTGATCGCCGAGCGCGCCAATCCGCGCGCCGATGTGGTGTGGGGGCTGTCGGTCTTCTCGCTGCTGCAGATGGAAGGGCTCGACATGCTCGAGCCCTATACGCCTGCCGGGGCCGAGGCGTTGCGCCCATCCATGCGGTCTGACCGCAACCCGATGACCTGGACGGGGATGGACGCCTTCGTCTCGGCGATTTGCTTCAACACTATGGTGGCGCAGCAGCGCAACCTGCCGCGCCCGACGACCTGGGAGGACCTGCTGAACCTGGCCTTCCGTGGGCAGATCGTGATGCCGAACCCGAATTCCTCGGGCACCGGCTTCCTGACCATGGCGGGCTGGATCGGCCGCCGCGGCGAAGCGGGCGCGTGGGACTTCATGACGCGGCTCCACGACAACATCCAGCAATACACGCACTCCGGCTCGGCGCCCTGCAATAACGCAGCGCGCGGCGAATTCGGCGTCGGCATCTCGCTCGACATGCGGGCGGTGACGCTGCGCAACCAGGGCGCGCCGATCGAGATCATCGTGCCGACCGACGGCGTCGGCTTCGACCTGGAGGCAACGGCGATCCTGCGCGGCACGCGCAACCTGGCCGCCGCGCGGCGCCTGGCGGATTTCGCCGTCTCCCGCCCGGCGATGGAGACCTATGGACGCTTCTACGCGCTGCTGGCGCTGCCCGGCGTCGATGCCTCGGTGCGCGGCTATCCGGCCGAGTTCTCGCAGCGGCTGGTGGATGCGGATTTCCGCGCCATCGCACTGGAACGCGACCGCCTGCTGCGTGACTGGGCATCGCGCTTCGACGGCAAGTCGGCGCCGCGGAACTGACGCGGCTTCCGTGACCGCGCCCGCTCCCGACATCGCCGTGGTTGAGGACGCGGAGAACCGCGCCTTCCGCGCCGCGCCCTATCTCGAAGCGCATGAGGTCGGCAAGCAGTTCGGCAGCTTCGTCGCCCTGCACCGGGTGAACCTTGCGGTACGGGCGGGGGAATTCGTCACCTTCCTCGGCCCGTCCGGCTGCGGCAAGACGACGCTGCTGCGCGGCATCGCGGGGCTGGACCCGCCGACCACGGGGCGCATCCTGCAGGGCGGGCGGGACATCACCCACCTGCCGCCCGCGGAGCGCGACTTCGGCATCGTCTTCCAATCCTACGCGCTGTTTCCCAACCTGACGGTCACGCAGAACATCGCCTATGGGCTGCGCGGACGCGTCTGGCCAAAGGCGCGGGTGCGCGAGCGCGTGGCCGAGCTGCTGTCGCTGATCGGGCTCGCTGAACATGCGCCGAAGTATCCGGCGCAACTGTCCGGCGGGCAGCAGCAGCGCGTCGCGCTGGCCCGCGCGCTGGCCAATGAACCGGGGCTGCTGCTGCTCGACGAACCACTGTCGGCGCTGGATGCCATCGTGCGCCAGCATCTGCGGCAGGAGATCCGATCGCTGCAGCAGCGCCTCGGCGTGACCACCATCATGGTGACGCACGACCAGGAGGAGGCGATGGGCGTCTCCGACCGCATCGTGGTGATGAGCCGCGGCAGGATCGAGCAGATCGGCACGCCGGCCGGGATCTACGACCGCCCCGCCAGCCCCTTCGTCGCCGGCTTCGTCGGTCATTCCAGCCGGATCGAGGCGGTGGTGGACACGCCACCCGGGCTGATCGTCGCCGGCGGCCTGCGCCTGGCGGCGGATGCGGCGCGGTCGCTGCTCTACGGCACACGTGTCACCTGCTTCATCCGGCCCGAGCATCTGCGCCTGCATCGCCCCGATGCCGCGCCGGAGGGCGCGCTGGATGCGGTGGTGACGGGGCTGGAGTTCCTCGGGCCCGTGGTGCGGCTGTCGCTCGAGGCCGGCCCGCTGCGGTTGCTCGCCAGCGTCTCGCCGGCCGAACTCGCAGCACTTGGCGCGCTGCCTGGCGCGGAGGTCGCCGCGACGCTGCCGCGCGAGCATCTGATGGTCTTCCCCGAGGATGTCTGACGCCGCCGTGTCGCACCCGCGCGTCTCGCTCGACCAGGCGGTGATGCGCGGCGGCCTGTGGCTTGCCCTCGCCTTCCTGGCGGTCTTCCTGGTGCTGCCGCTCGCCACACTTCTTCTGCGCGCCTTCGAGACACCGCAGGGCGGCTTCGCCGGCTTCGACAATTTCCGCGCCTATGCCACCACGCCGGCGCTGCTGGGCGCGGCCTGGAACAGCCTGTGGACCGCGGCGCTGACCGCTGCGATCGTGGTCCCGCTCGCCTTCTTCTATGCCTATGCGCTGACGCGGTCCTGCATGCCGTTCAAGGCCGGCTTCCGCGCGGCGATGATGCTGCCGCTGCTCGCACCCTCGCTGCTGCCCGCCCTAGCCCTGGTCTACCTGTTCGGCAACCAGGGCATGCTGCGCGGGGTGCTGCTGGGGCACAGCATCTACGGCCCGATCGGCATCATCATCGCTCAGATCTTCTACTGCTTCCCCTCTGCGGCGCTGATCCTGTCCGTGGCGCTGTCCACGGCCGATGCGCGGCTGTACGAGGCGGCGGCGGCGCTCAAGGCATCGCGGCTGCGCATCTTCTGGACCGTGACGCTGCCCGGCGCGCGCTACGGCCTCGTCTCCGCCTTCGTCGTGGTCTTCACCCTGGTAATGACCGACTTCGGCATCCCCAAGGTGATCGGCGGGCAGTTCCCGGTGCTCGCCACCGATGTCTACAAGCAGGTGGTCGGGCTGCAGAACTTCAACATGGGTGCGGTGGTCGGGCTGGTGCTGCTGGCACCGGCGGTGCTGGCCTATCTGCTGGACCGCTGGGCCACGCGGCAACGGTCGGCAACGCTGTCGGGCCGTGCCGTGCCCCTGAGGCCCGCGGCACGTCGGGGACGCGACCTGCCACTGCTCGGGCTGTGCCTGGTCGTCGCCGCTATACTCATCGGCATCGTCGGCGTCGCGGCCTGGGGGTCACTGATCCGCTTCTGGCCCTACAACCTGTCGCTTACGCTCGACAACTACGACTTCACACGCTTCGACGCATCAGGCTGGGACACGGTGTGGTTGTCGGTGCGCATGGCCGCACTGGTCGCGGTGATCGGCACGATCATCATCTTCGTCATCGCCTATGTGCTGGAACGTGGCGCGCAGCGAGGCATCCTGCCGGGCATGGCGCGCTTCGCGGCCTCGGTGCCGCTCTCCGTGCCGGGCCTGGTGCTCGGCCTCGCCTATGTCCTGTTCTTCAACCACCCGGCCAATCCGTTCGGCTTTCTATACGGGACCGTGGCGATCCTGGTGCTGAACTCGCTCGTGCATTTCTACACGGTCGGGCACCTCACGGCGGTCACGGCGATCCGCCAGCTCGACCCTGAATTCGAGGCAGTAGGCGCGTCGATGCGCGTGCCGATCTGGGTGACCTTCGCCCGCGTGACGGTGCCGATCTGCCTGCCGGCGATCCTGGAGATCGCGATGTACCTGTTCGTCAGCGCCATGACGACGGTCAGCGCGGTGATCTTCCTCTACGGCCCGGACACCAAGCCCGCCTCGGTTGCCGTGGTGCATATGGACGAGGCCGGCCAGGCCAGCGCCGCGGCGGCGATGGCGGTGGTGATCCTCGGCATCACCACGGGCGCGAAGGTGTCGCAATTGGCGCTGGGCCGGGTGGTTGCGAGGCTGACACAGGCCTGGCGACGCTGAAGTCGCCTACCCCCGCAGGCAGCCCGCCACATAGGTCATGAAATGCGCGACCGGCGGGGTGACGAGGTCCTTCACCTTCGCCTCGTCGTCGTACCGGCGCAGTTGCACAGCCTCGGCGTGATACGGCAGCGCCTCGAAGGCCGCGACCTCCTCCGCCGACATCGGCCCGCCCTGCAAGGACAGGCTCAGCACGCTGTCGGGCGACAGCTTGCCGAAGTAATCCGCCTCGGTCGCGCAGAGATATCGTTTCGCGGCGACATGCAGCCGCACCGGCTCGCTCACCTCCGGCCCGAAATGCTTCGCGAGCCAGGCATTGCCGAGTTCCTCATGCCGGTCGTCGATGCCTTCCTCCGCCGGGTTCTCGCCGAGCTCGTGCACCAGATGCCCGATGTCATGCATCAGCGCGGCGGCGATCAAAGCCGGCGGGTGGCCGTCGCGTTCCGCCAGCCAGGCGGATTGCAGCGCATGCTCGCGCTGCGTCACATTGTGCAGGCCGTAGGGGCCATCGGCGCGATGTTCGAGCATGTCGTGAATGGTGCGGAGGACATCACCATCCATGGCCGGTCACCAGCGCCGCGCCGGCCCGCAATCGAGATGCACGAAGCCGTCGCGGCGATACAGCCCGACCCCACCGACCTGCATGTCGGCCGCCGTGCGGGCGATCCCCATGGACTGCCGCCCCGGCAGGCGCACATCCGCAGCCATGCCCGACATGTGCAGCGACACGCGCGAGACGCGGCGGGATTGCTGAGCGCGCGCCGCATTGGTCTCCGGCGCGCGGTAGCCGCTGATCACCTCGTAGAATTCATCCGAATCGACGTGGCGGGCGACGGTGAACAGCACATCGAACAGGCGCGGATCCATCGGCGTGGTCTCATCCATCGACGGATCGCGGAACAGCACGTCCAGGCGGCGCAGCGCGTCGCGGTCGTAACGTCCGTCGCGCCAGTAGATGCCCTCGAAGGATTCGCCGGTCTGCACGCGGCGAATGCGGATGGTCCGGGCGCCGCCGGCACCAGCGGATTGCGCCTGCGCCGCGGCGGGCGCAACGGCGAGCGCCACCAGACCGCCCAGGCCGGCGCGAATAACCTCGCGCCGCTTGGAGACGACCGGATCGCAGCAGGGACAGTCGAAACGATGGAACAGGCGCCGCACGGTCAGCGAGCCCCTGTCCCGCGTGTCGCCCCCCCTTCCGCGGAAGCGATGCGCTGGTTGGTCGCGCGGTCCAGGGCACGGGCGTATTCGGCGTCGAGGCCATAAATGTCAGGGCGCATGATCACTCTGCCTCCATCCACGATGACGGTGGTGTAGTGCAGCCGCACCGGAATGGTGCGAGCCAGCGCCGCGCTGGTGGTCGCACGGCTGGCCAGGACGCGGTCCACCCGCGCCCGGTCCCAGCCCGCTGTGCCCGAGAGTGCCTCGGAAAGCAACTCCATGGGCCGCTCGAGCCGGATACAGCCCGAGGAGAAGGCCCGGTCGGGCCGGCGGAACAAATGCCGGTCCGGCGTGTCATGCATGTAGATGTCGTCGCCATTCGGCATGATGAACTTGATGCGGCCGAGCGCATTGGCGTCGCCCGCTTCCTGGCGGACGAAATAGGGGAAGTTGGTCCGGCTGTAGCCACTGAAATCGACGGTGGTGGCATCGACCTGCACCACCTCGCCCTCGACGCGCTGGTAGAGGCGGAAGCCGCGCGCCTGCATCGCTGCGGGGTCGCGGCGGAAGCGCGGCAGCAGGTCCTCCCGCGCATTGCGTTCCGGCACGCCCCAGGGCGGGTTGAACTGCACCGACGTCATGCGGACGTTGAGCATCGGCGTCTGCCGGTCCCGCCGCCCAACGATCACCGCCATGTCGAGCACCTTCCGCTCGCCCTCCAGCAGGTGGAAGCGGAAATGCGGGATATTGACCTCGATGCGGCGTTCGGCCGGCGCCCGCCCCTGGCCGCGCCGCATGTCGAGTGCGACGCGCAGCTGCGCGACCTTCGCCTCGACCGGCGTGTTCAGCACGGTCCAGGTGATCGGTCCGATGCGGCCATCGGCCTCGAGCGCCTCATGCTCCTGGAAGCGGCGCACCGCCTCCTGCAGCGGCACGTCGTAGATCGGGCTTGCACGGTCCTGGGCAGCCAGCGCGGGGTCGGTCGCGCCGAGTCGGGCGCGCAGTTGCGGCACGCGCGCGGCATCGGTCGTGCCGGGTTCCAGCGTGCGCTGCAGGTCGCCGCTGATCCGCGGCCAGCCGCCGGCGGCGGCAAGCGCGCGGTATCCGGCGAGCTCGGCCTTGATGGCGCGGGCATCCGGCGGCAGGTCGGCCGCCCGGTCGATCACCTGCGCGGGCTCCGGCGAAGCCGCGAGTTCCGCCATCCAGGCCGCCAGCGGCACGGCCGCCGGATCGCGGCGCAGGTCGACCCGCCCGCGCAGCGAGGCGACACGGCCCAGCAACAGGTCTGTCAGTGCCGCCTGCGCCCCGCGCAGGATATCGGTCCGGGATGCGGCGGGTACGCCGTAGTGCCGTGGGTCCAGCCCATCCTCCTCCAGCCGCGCCAGCCGCTCGGCGAGCCGCGCGACGGCGGCATCGGAGGCGGCGGGCACCGCATCGCTGCCCTGCGCGGAGGCTGGCAGGCGGGCGAAGATGGGAAGGGTCAGGATGGACAGGAGAAGGGCGCGGCGCATGTCACTTTCGTAAGTCGCAGCGCGGCAAAAGCCAATCGTTCCGAGGAAGGACGACGCTTTCAGGCCACACCCTGTTGCACAGAGGCAGCACTTTCGGCGAGCGCGCCGACCGTGATGGGCTTGTAGGGCGCGCGCGGCCGCAGCGGCGGTACCTCTTCCGGCGACAGACCCCGCACCTCGGCGATCAGGCCGGCGACCGTTGGCGCGCACAACCGGCCCTGGCAGGGGCCCATGCCGCATCGCAGATAGGCCTTGAGCTGGTTCGGGCCGGTCGCGCCAAGCCGGGCGGCGGCACGGATCTCCCCAGCCGTCACTTCCTCGCAGCGGCAGACGACGGTCGCGTCGGCCGGGCGCAGCACATCCTGCGACGGGGTATAGAGCGCATCGAGGAAGGGCCGCAGCGCCAGCGCCTTCGCCCGGGCGGCAAGCGGCGCGGCGGTGTGCGCGGCGAAGCCGTTCTTGTCCAGGGCGCCAAGGCGGCGGGCGGCGTCCAGCCCGGCGAGGCGCCCCGCGGCGACCGCCGCCTCCCACCCGCCGATGCCCGCGCCATCACCCGCCACGGCGATGCGGTCGAGCGAGGCCGCCCCATAGGCGTCCACGACCGGCCGCCAGCAACCTTGCGCCGCATCCCAGGTGTGGTCGAGCCCGATGGCCCGCGACACCTGGGTGGCCGGGATCACACCCTCATGCAGCAGCAGCGTGTCGCAAGGGGCTGAGCCGCCATCCCAATGCACCTGCTCGACCCGACCGCTGCCCTCGGCGCGCAGCCCGCGCACCCCCCCGACGACACGGATACCGGCCCGTCGCGCCTCCGCCATCAGTCCCAGGCCCTTGGCGAGCATGTGCCGCCCAGCCCAGAGACCACCACGCGCCCTGGCGAGGGCGGCGGCGATGCGGCCCTGCCGCGTCTCGAGCACCAGCGGCGGCGCGCCGGCGCGGGCGAGTTGCACCGCCAGCAGCCAGACCAGCGGCCCCTGCCCCGCCAGCACCAGCCGCCCCGACGGCACCGCCCCGGTGGTCTTCAGCAGGATCTGCGCCGCCCCCGCGCCCATCACGCCGGGCAGCGTCCAGCCCGGGATCGGCACCGGCCGTTCCTGCGCACCGGTGGCGAGGATGATGCGCCGGGCGTTCACTGTTTCCGTGTGACCGGCGGCGGACAGGCTGAGCACGCCATCCTCCGGGTCGAGATGCCAGAGCGTGGTCGCCGACCGATAGGTGGCGCCGCTGGCGCGGAAGGCCGCGATCAGCGGCAGGCCGGGCGCTATCTCGGGGCCGACGGCGGTGTCCGAGGCCGCGGCCTCGGCGGCACGGAAAACCTGGCCACCGGGAGCTGCGTTCTCATCGGCCACCAGCACGGACAGGCCCTGGGCGCGAGCCTCGATGGCGGCGGCCATGCCGGCAGGGCCGGCGCCGATGATGGCAACATCCGGCGTCATGCGCCTGACTCCACATGCTGCATTGCACGCGCAGGGATGTGCATGCAGTCTGTCGTCACGCAGCCGGAACGCCAATAGCGATGATCTTCGACGTCACGACTCTGCTCGGTTTCCATACCGTCGTCAGCCTCATCGCACTCGTCGCCGGCCTGGTGGTGGTGCTGGGTATGCTGGGCGGGCACACGTTGCCAGGCATGACGGCGCTGTTCCTGGCGACGGCGATCCTGACCAGCGCCACCGGCTTCCTGTTCCCGGTCGATCGCATCCTGCCGTCGCACATCTTCGGCGTCGTGTCGCTGCTCGCGCTCGGCGCCGCGGCGCTCGGCCGCTACGCCTTCGGCTATGCCGGGAAGTGGCGGCTGATCTACGTGCTGGGCGTGGTGCTCGCCACCTATCTCGATGCCTTCGTGGCCGTGGTTCAGGTCTTCCTGAAGATCCCCGCGGCGCATGAGCTGGCGCCGACCCAAGGCGAGCCGCCCTTCGCCGCCGCGCAAGGGCTGCTGCTGCTGGCGTTCATCCTGCTCGCGATCCTCGCCAGCAAGCGGTTCCGCCCGCTGGGCTGACATGAGCGCCGTCATGGCCGCGCCGCCCGCGCGCCGTGCTGGCGCGCGATGCGCATGCCCGGGACAACGGTCACCATGCAGGCCTGGCGGTTCGCCACGCCGTCGATCTCGGCCAGGCAGTCGAAGCACACGCCCATCAGGCAAAGCGGGCCGCGCGGGGTGCCGGTCACCGCCGTCTCGCGGATCGCGGCATGGCCGGCGATCAGCACGGCGGCAGCAGCCGAGGCGCCCTCGGGCACCAGCACGGGAGCACCTTCGACGAACACCTCGACGGTGGCGGGGCGGGCGTCAGGCCGCGTTCTGAACATCGAATCGCTTTGCAGAGAAGGGGGCGAGTACGGGATCGAGGGCGCCGGCCGCAATCATTGGCGCCAGCACACGCGCATGTGCCCCGGCCAGCGTCACGCCGGAATGGCAATTGGCGGTGAAGGCGCCGGGGTAGCGCTCGGACTCGTCGTAGATCGGCAGGCCGTCCGGTGCCATCACGCGCAATGCCGACCAGGCACGCACGATGTTCAGCTCGGCGATCCAGGGGAAGGAACGCACCGCGCGTTCGGCGATTGTCGCCATGACCGGCGGCTTCTGGCTGAGGTCGAAGCCGGCTTCCTCCTGGCTGTCGCCCAGCAGGATGCTGCCCTCGGCAGTCTGGCGGATGCTGGTGGTGGGCATGGGCATGATGGTCTGCGCGCGTTCAGTGACCAGCACCTGGCCCTTCTGCGGCCGCACCGGCGCATGCAGCCCGAAGAGCGGCGCGAGATCCGCATTGCCGAGCCCGGCGGCGAGAACGACGCGCGGCGCGGCGAAAGCGCCGGCGGCGGTGTCGACGCGGAAGTCGTGCGGCGCCGCGCTCGCCTCGGTGACCTTGGCATTGGGGACATAGGCGCCGCCCGCCTCGGTGAAGGCACGATGCAGGGCACGCAGCAGCGGCAAGGGGCCAGCATGCCCGTCATAGGGTGTGAAGGATCCGCCCACGACGCTCGGCCCGAGGCCCGGCAGCATGTCGCGCAGTTCCTCGGCGCGGATCATGCGGTAGTCGAAGCCGAAATTGCCGGCCTCCTCCCGCATCTGCGCCATACGGCGGGATCGGTCCTCGAATTCCGCCTCACTGAGGCAAAGGCCGATGCCGCCCGGCTGCTGCAGCGCCGTGTCGATGCCGGTGCGCGATGCGAGATCGGCGGCGAGCGCGAGCCATTGCTGCGCCGAATTGCGCGTCCATCGCTGGTACCAAGGCGCACCGAGGCCCTTCGACTGCACCCAGACCAAGCCGAAATTCCCGCGCGATGCGCGGAAGGCGATGTCGCCTTCGTCCAGCAGCACCGTATCGAGGCCGCGGTCGCGCAGGCCGAGCCCAATGGCCGCGCCGACGAGGCCGCCGCCAATGACGATCGCCTCTACGTGCCGCGGGGTCACGCCGCCGCCCTACGGGGCAGGGTGACGATGCCGGGCAGCGCCGCAAGGCGCGCGACCCACGCGGCTACACCCGGCCAGCGCCGCAGGTCGAAGCCGCCCTCATCCGCCACATGGGTGTAGGCGAACAGCGCGAGGTCCGCGATGGTTGGCCCCGCATCGGTCAGCCAGTCATGCGTAGCAAGGCGGTGTTCCATCGCGTCAAGCGCCCGCGCGCCGGCCTCGTCGCAGCGCGCCAGGCGATCCGCATTCTCCGCCGCGGTGCCGAGATAGGCGCGGATGTTGCGCGCGACGGCTATGTAGGGCTCGTGGCTGTATTGCTCGAAGAACAGCCATTCAAAGACGCGCGTGCGCGGCAGGCCGGGCGGCGGCAGCCAGGGCGTGCCTTCCGCGACATGCGCCAGGATCGCATTCGATTCCACCAGCACCGTGCCGTCATCCAGTTCGAGCACCGGCACCTTGCCGAAGGGGTTCCGGCGGAGGAATTCGGGGCGGCGCGTCTCGCCGCCATTGGTGTCGACCTCGACCCAGCGGAAGGGTTGCCCGGTAAGGCGAAGGATCTGCGCCACCTTCCAGCAATTGCCGGACGGCGCCATGCCATAGACGGTTGCCATCACCGGCGAGGTTAGCCGCAGCCGTCCATCCGGCGAAGCCCCCTTTCGGGTTGACGCCCCGGCACGGCGGGGCGAGCCTTCGCCCGACCTGCCGGAGGACGCCATGAGCCCGCTCGACGCACCGCGCGACCCGCGCAACAGCGACCTCGAAGCCGCGCTGATCGAGGCGCGCGAGGCCTACAGCACGGCTCGTCCGAAAAGCGCGGCGATCCACGCCAAGGCGCGGGAGGTGCTGGCAGGCGGCAACACCCGCACCGTGCTGTTCTACACCCCCTTCCCCACCGCGATGGTGCGCGGCGACGGCGCGCGCGTGTGGGATGCCGATGGGCGCGAGTACCTCGACCTTTGCGGCGAATACACTGCCGGCCTGTTCGGCCATTCCGAGGTGCGCATCCTGAACGCCGTCAAGGCGGCGATGGATCGCGGCATCAACCTCGCTGCGGTGGGTGAGAACGAAGGCAAGCTCGCGGCGCTGATCTGCGGGCGCTTCCCCTCAGTCGAGCAGGTGCGCTTCACGAATTCCGGCACCGAAGCCAACATCATGGCGCTGGCCGGCGCGCGCGGCTTCACAGGGCGCACCGAGGTGCTGGCCTTCCGCGGCGGCTATCACGGCGGCGTCTTCACCTTCCCGGTCGGCGTGCCGATCTCGCCGGTCAACCTGCCGATCCCGATGCGCTTCGCCGACTACAACGACGCGGCGGGCGCCGCGGCGGCGATCCGCGAGGTGGGCGACAAGCTCGCCGCCGTGATCGTCGAGCCGATGCAGGGATCGGGCGGCTGCATCCCGGCCAGCCGCGAATTCCTCCAGGCGCTGCGCGACGCGGCGAAGGAAACCGGCGCGCTGCTGATCTTCGACGAGGTGATGACCAGCCGCCACGGCTATGGCGGGCTGCAGCAACGTCTCGGCATCACGCCGGACATGACGACCTTCGGGAAATACATGGCGGGTGGCATGTCGTTCGGCGCCTTCGGCGGACGGGCCGACGTGATGGCGATGTTCGACGGCCACAAGCCGGGGGCGATGCCCCATGCGGGTACCTTCAACAACAACGTGCTGTCGATGGCCGCCGGTTGCGTCGCGATGGGCGAGATCTTCGACGAGGCCGCAGCCGAGGCGCTGTTCGCCCGCGGCGAGGCGCTTCGCGCGTCCTGCAACGCCGCCTGCGCGAAGCATGGCGTCGCGGTGCAGTTCACGGGCGTGGGGTCGATGATGAACCCGCATTTCCGCGCCGGGCCGATCACCGCCGCCTACAAGGCGAGCCCGGCCGAGGAGCAGATGCGCGAGTTGTTCTTCTTCGACATGCTTGCCGCCGGGCTCTACCTCGCCCGGCGCGGCATGGTGGCGCTGATGCTGCCGGTCACCGACGCCGACTGCGCCCGCTTCGTCGCCGCTGTCGAGGAGTTCTGCGCGGCGCGAAAGCCGGTGCTGACGCCGGCCTGATCCGCGTCAGTCGGTGGTGTTGCGGAGCACGCCGTTCAGCGTGTGCTCCTTCTTCTCGGTCCAGTCGTACCAGATCAGCCTGCCGTCCAGCGCGCCGATATACCCGTGCAGATGGTAGTCATTGGCGATGTCGACGTCGGGACCCTCGAAATGGTCCCACACCAGCGCCTGTCCCGCGCCGGACAGGCGCGGATGGGTGTGCCAGTAGCCGATCGGCTTGGTTCCCGTCGGGCAGCCGCAATTCGGCTCATATTGGTGGATTTTCACCGTTGGCTCGGCGCGGTCGCCGTGGAAGGGCCCAGTGGTGAGGCATTCGCTGCCCTCGATGTAGAGCACGCCGCCGTACTCGACGGCCTCCTCGATCGACTTGCCGAGATGCTCGTTGAACAGCGCAATGGCCTTCTCCTCGGCGAGGATCACGTCATGCGTGCGAGCCTTGAACTGCCCCCAGGGATTGCGTGGCATGGGCCAGGACCTCTCATGGGTTTCACCGCCCGCCGCCCACCGGCAGGCACGCTCCCGTGATGTATGACGCGGCGCCGGAGGCCAGGAAATGAATCGCTTCAGCAACCTCCTCCGCCTGCCCCGGCCGGCCGAGCGGCACGCCCGGTGACAGCCTGGCGAGCCGGTCCGGCTGGCCGGAGGCGGCATGGATCTCCGTCTCGATGAGGCCGGGATTCACGGCGTTGACGCGGATGCCTTCGGTCGCGACCTCTCGAGCGAGGCCGATGGTCATCGTGTCGATCGCGCCCTTGCTGGCGCCGTAGTGGATCCATTCGCCGCCCCCGCCGATCTCCGAGGCGCGGGAGGAGACGTTGACGATCACTCCGCCCTGCCCACCGCGCTTGGTGGACATGCGCCGCACCGCCTCCCGGCAATGCAGCGCCACGCCGATCACATTCGGCATGAAGACCGATGTCCAATCCGCCAGCGTGCTGTCGGCGAGCAGCCGCTTCGGCCCGGTGATGCCGGCATTGTTCACCAGAACGTCGACCCGTCCGAATGCCTCGTCGGCGCGGTTGAAGGCGGCAAGGATGTCGCTTTCCACCCCCGCATCGCCCTGCATCAGCACGACGCGTGCGCCTTCGAACTCGCAGGCGCGGGCGGTGGCCTCGGCGCGCGCAGTCTCGCTGCGGTAGGTCAGCAGCAGGTCATAGCCCCGCCGGGCCGCGAGCAGCGCCGTCGCCGCGCCGATGCCCCGTGAGCCACCCGTCACCATCATCACCTGCCGTGCCATGGCGTCCTCCTGATGCTTTCTTGCCGGCATTGTCGCGGAAGCGCGCGCGGCTGTCAGCCTTGCCGGCAGCGGCATCGCGGGCGAGCATGCCGACAGCCGAGGAGACGCCGCATGGACCTGCCTGCCCCGCAATCCTATTCGCCCAGGACCTTCCGCCCGCTGACCTTCCACGATGCGGTGCCGCGTTTCCTCGACGGATCGGACACGCCGCGCGCCTATCTGGAACGCTGCCTCGCCACCATCGCGGCGCGCGAGCCGCAGGTGATGGCCTTCGCCAGCCTGAACGAGGCCGGCGCGCGCGAGGCGGCGGACGCCAGCACGGCACGCTACAAGGCGGGCGCGCCGCTCTCGCCGATCGACGGTATGCCGGTTGGCATCAAGGATCTGCTCGAGACGCGCGACATGCCGACCGAGATGGGCAGCGCCTTCTACAAGGGGAACCGGCCGGGCCGCGATTCCGCGCTGGTGCAGGCGCTGCGCCAGGCGGGTGCGGTCATCGTCGGCAAGACGGTGACGACCGAACTCGGCATGTCGCATCCCGGCCCCACGCGCCATCCCTTCGATTTGCGGCGCACACCGGGCGGGTCGTCCTCCGGTTCCGGCGCGGTGATCAGCGCGCAGATGCTGCCTGTCGCGATCGGCACGCAGGTGCTGGGCAGCGTGATCCGGCCGGCATCCTTCAACGCCAACTGGGCGCTGAAGCCGACGCAGGGCGCACTGAACCGCGGGGAGCGCCAGGGCTTCAGCCAATCCACCGTCGGCATCCATGCCGGCAGCGCGGAGGACATGTGGGCCGTCGCGGTGGAGATCACGAAGCGCGTCGGGGGCGATCCCGGCGCACCGGGCCTTTACTTCACCGGCGAGACCCCGCCACCCGCGCTGAAGCCGCGCCGCCTCGCGGTGCTGGAGACGGAAGGCTGGCCGCTCGCCGAACCCAAGGCCATCGCGGCCTTCGACAAGGCGCTGGATGCGCTGAGGGCGCAGGGTGTCGCGATCATCCGCCGCACCGACCATCCTCTGCTGGAGGCACTGGAACAGCGCGTGATGGGCGCGATGGCGCTGGCGACCGATGTCTGCGCCTATGAAAGCGCCTGGTCGGTCGCCAATATGATGGCGAAGAACCCGGACGCGCTGTCCGACAGCCTCAAGGCGCGCTTCGAACTGGGCTGTTCCGTGACGCTGCCGCAGTACCGCATGCGGCTGCTGCAGCGGGAGGAGATGCGCCGCGCCCAGGCCGCGCTCGCCGGCGAGGTGGACGCCTTCATCGGCCTGCCCGCCTGCGGCCCGGCGCCGCTGCCCGGCGATACCGGGGGGTCCACCAACCGTATCCTGCACACCACCGGCAATCCGATCATGAACACGGCCTCCTCGGGCCTGGGCTGCCCGGTGGTGACGGTGCCGCGCATGGCGGTGGAGGGCATGCCGCTCGGTATCGCCATCACCGCCCAGCCGCACCAGGATGAACGGGCCACGGCAATTGCACGCTGGATCGGCGAGGCCGTTCCGCCGATCATGCTCTGAAGGATTGAGGGAGGACACTATGAACGAGATCGTCGTCACCGACGAAGCCGGGCTGCGCACCATCCGCATCGACCGGCCCGACAAGAAGAACGCCCTGACGCGCGCCATGTACGCCGCGATGGGTGAGGCGCTGCGCGACGCAGCCACCTCCCCCGCCGTGCGCGTCGTCTTCATCACCGGTGGGGCGGCCTGCTTCACCTCCGGCAATGACGTCGCCGACTTCAAGGCGCGCGGCGACCAGCAGGCCGACGTGCCATCCCCCGCTCGGGAAATGCTGGCCGCGCTGCGTGCCTGCCCGAAGCCGGTCGTTGCCGCGGTCGCGGGCTATGCCATCGGCATCGGCACCACGCTGCTGCTGCATTGCGACTTCGTCTATGCGGCCGACACCGCGGTGTTCCGCATGCCCTTCGTCGATCTCGGCCTGTGCCCGGAGGGCGGGTCCTCCCTGGTCGTGCCGCAGCGCGGGGGACAGTTGCTCGCCAACGAATTGCTGATGCTGGGCGAGGCCTTCACGCCGGAGACGGCGGTGCGTGCCGGTATCGCCAATGCCGTGGTGCCGCTGGCCGAACTGTTCCACACGGCCGAGACGGTGGCGCGCAAGCTCGCCGCCAAGCCGCCCATCGCCCTGGCGACCACGAAGCGCCTGTTGCGCCAGGCCGGCGAAGCAAGCCTGTCCGCCCACATGATCGAGGAATTCGCGAAGTTCGGTGCGCTGCTGCGCGGACCGGAAGCCGCCGAAGCCGTCGCCGCATTCCAGGAAAAGCGCAAGCCTGACTTCACCCGTTTCCTCGCCGCGGAGTAGCGGCGATGTTCCGCGAGGATCTGTTCGCCGGTTCCCGCGTGCTGGTGACGGGCGGCGGCACCGGGCTTGGCCGGATGATGGCGGAACGGCTGCTGTCACTCGGCGCGTCGGTCGAGATCTGGGGCCGCCGTGGCGAGGTGGTGCAGGCGACCGCGGCCGAGTTGAACGCGAAGCATCCCGGCCGTGCCAGCGCGCGCGCCGTGGACATCAAGGACCCCGAGGCGATCGAGGCGGCCGTCGCCGCCATGTGGGCGGAAGGCCGGCCCGCGACGCATCTGATCAACAACGCCGCGGGCAATTTCGTCAGCCGGACGGAGGACCTGTCCTCCCGCGCCTTCCACGCCATCGCCGACATCGTCTTCCACGGCACCTTCCAGGTGACGCAGGCGCTCGGCAAGCGATGGATCAAGGACGGCACCGGCGGCGCGGTGGTGTCGATCATCGTGACCTGGGTACGCACCGGCGCGCCCTTCGTCGTGCCATCGGCCATGTCCAAGGCGGGGATCGACGCGATGACGAAGTCGCTCGCGGTCGAATGGGGGCGCTATGGCATCCGCCTCAACGCCATCGCGCCCGGCACCATTCCCACCGAAGGCATGTTCGCGCGTCTTCGCCCCGGCGAGAACGATCCCGCCGCGCGCGCTGCGGTGGGCAATCCGATGCGACGCATCGGCACGCCGCAGGACATCGGCGACCTCGCCGCCTTCCTGCTGACGCCGATCTGGATCAACGGCGAGACCATCGCGCTCGATGGCGGCGGCTGGCTGACCACCGGCGGCGGCTTCCAGGACTATCTCGCCTGGGGCGATGCGGAATGGGAGGAAGCACGCGCGCGCATCAGGGCGCGCAATGAGGCGGACAAGGCGAAGCGCGGCTGACCGCCGCACATTGACGCTGCCCGACCCGGGCGCGACAACCGCGCGCACGGGTCCGATTCAGGAGGAACGACCATGAAGGCCACACGATGGATCGCGGCTGCGGCCGCGGGACTCACCCTCGCATTCGGCACGCCGGCCATGGCGGGTGCGACGCTCGACGGCGTAAAGAGCCGCGGCGTGCTCGCCTGCGGCGTCAATGTCGGCGTCGCCGGTTTCTCGCTGCCGGACAGCCAGGGCGTGTGGCGCGGCATGGATGCCGATCTCTGCCGTGCGGTCGCGGCCGCCGTGCTGGGCGACCCGAACAAGGTCCGCTTCGTGCCGTTGACCGCGGTGCAGCGCTTCACCGCGCTGCAATCGGGCGAGATCGACGTGCTGATCCGCCAGACGACGCTGTCCATGTCGCGTGACACCACGCTCGGCCTGCGGCTGACCATCGCGAACCTCTATGACGGCCACGGCTTCATGGTGCGGCGCGATGCGAACATCCGCGACCCGAAGGAAATGGACGGCATGACCATCTGCCTGTCCCCCGGCACGACGAATGAACTCGTGACAACCGACTGGTTCCGCACCAACAACCTGCGCTTCACCCCGGTTCTGCAGGAGCGGATGCAGGACAATGCGACCTCCCTCCAGGCGGGCCGCTGCGATGCCATCGGCACGGATGCCACGCAGCTCGCAGCACTTCGCAGCCAGTTCGCCCGCCCCGACGACTTCGTGATCCTGCCGCAGCGCTTCTCGAAGGAGCCCTACGGCCCGGTCGTGCGGCGTGACGACCAGGAGTGGTTCGATGTGATCCGCTGGACGGTCTCCGCGCTGATCAATGCGGAGGAGCTTGGCGTCACCAGCCAGAATGCCGAGGAACTTCGCCGCACCAGCACCAACCCGGAGATCCGCCGCCTGCTGGGCGCCGATCCGCTTCTGGGCAACGCGCTGAAGCTCGATGTGTCCTGGGCCTACAACGCGATCCGCGCGGTCGGGAACTATGGCGAGTTGTTCGAACGCACCATCGGTCCCAACACGCCGATCGGCCTCGATCGCGGCCTGAACCGGCTGTGGACGGATGGTGGCCTGATGTACGCTTGGCCGATGCGCTGATCCCTGATGCCGCGACCGGCCCCGATCCAGGGGCCGGTCGTTGCTTCCCAATGGCGGTTCAGAGCCGATAGGCCTGCCGCGCGAGCAGTTGCCAATCGCTGCCTGCCTTGGTCCAGACCTGCAGCACACCGATGCGCACGGGGCTGACCTGGCCCTGCGGGTTCACCGTCTCCCCGACGAAAAGGTGCCGTACGATCGCATTGCTGCCTGCAAGGCCGATCGTCTGTTCACTGAGTTCGATCTTGCGGAAAGCACTGACGCGCGAGACGAGGTAGTCCACGAATTGCTGGCGGTTCTCGATCCGCCCGGCGGAATGGCCGTAGCTGAGCTGCGCGGCCGTCAGTGCCAGCAGCTTGTCGCGATCCACCTCGAGCATGGCCTTGGTCAGGGCTTCCACCGCCTGCCCTACAGCGGCCTGATCCTGGGCTGCGACCTCGCCCGCGACGAGGGTGACGCTGGCCAGTACGGCTGCCCCGGCAAGGACATCGCGACGACTTCCTGACTGCATGGTTTCCTCCATCATCTTGGACCCGGCATGGCGTTCTGGCGCGCCGCGGCACGGTAGAGGCCGGCGACCACAGCGTCGACGGGTGTTGATCAACACTTTTTCGCTTTTCCGTTGCACCCCATCGCGCCCGGTCGGATCATCCGCCCGACCGTAGAAACCGGAGTGGAGGAAACGACCGATGGAATTCGGCTACTTCGCCATGCCGTCGCATCCGCCTGAACGGGGCCTGAAGGCGGGTCATGACTGGGACCTTCAGGTGCTGCGCTGGCTGGACGAGATGGGCTTCACCGAAGCCTGGATCGGCGAGCACCACACCGCCCCATGGGAACCCCACCCGTCCCCTGATCTACTGATCGCGCAGGCTCTGTTGCAAACCAAGCGGTTGCGCATCGGCCCCGGCGGCTTCCTGCTGCCCTATCACCACCCTGCGGAACTCGCGAACCGTGTCGCGATGCTCGACCACCTTTCCGAAGGGCGGTTGAACTTCGGCGTCGCGGCCTCCGGCCTGCCTTCCGACTGGGCCATGTTCAACGTCGATGGCATGTCCGGCCAGAACCGCGACATGACGCGCGAGGCGCTCGACATCATCCTGAAGATGTGGACCGAGGACGGGCCTTGGCACCATGACGGCAAGTACTGGAAGGTGGACAAGCCGGATACGATGTTCGGCTTCCTCAAGCCGCACATCAAACCGCTGCAGGCGCCGCATCCACCGATCGGCGTCGCCGGGCTTTCCAAGAATTCCGATACGCTGAAGCTCGCCGGCGAGAAGGGCTTCCTGCCGCTGTCGCTGAATCTCAACCCGGCCTACGTCGCGTCCCATTGGGACAGCGTCGAGGTCGGCGCGAAGAAGTCCGGCCGCACGCCTTGGCGTGGCGACTGGCGCCTCGTGCGTGAGATCTTCGTCGCCGAGACCGATGAGGAAGCTTGGCGGCTGTCGGTCGGGTCCCATATGGGCCGGATGATGGGGGAATACTTCCTCCAGCTGCTCGCGCAGTTCGGCTTCAAGGATTACCTGAAGCACGACCCGTCGGTGCCGGATTCCGATGTCACCGTGGAATACTGTGCGCGCCACAACTGGATCGTCGGCAGCCCGAAGACGGTCACCGAGAAGATCGAGCGCATCTACCACGAGGTTGGCGGCTTCGGTCAGCTCCTCGTCTTCGGCTTCGACTATGTCGAGAACCCGGAGGCGTGGAAGACCTCGCTCGGCCTGTTGCAGAGCGAGGTGCTGCCGCGCGTGAAGCATCTGGTGCCGCCACGCCAGGCGAACCTCGCCGCCGCGCAATAGGTTGCCGGGGCGCGGGCACCGTCCCATCCTCGGGCGAGAAAGCGAGGAGGGACGGATGGCCGCGCATCTGCATCAATGGCCCGCGCAGGGCCGCGTCTATCACGCCACCGCGCTGGCCGAGGCCCTGCCGCGCGAGATCGCCGATGCAGCGCGCGTCGTGCTGGTGACGACGCGCTCGCTCGCCAATGGCGCGCTGGTCGCAGCCGCGAAGGCCGCGATCGGCGAGCGGCTGGCGGCCGTGTTTTCCGCCATGCGCGCGCACAGCCCGGTCGAGGACGTTCTCGCCCTCGCCGCCTTGCTACGCGAACAGGAGGCCGACGTGATCGTCGCACTCGGCGGCGGGTCGGTGATCGATGGGTCGAAGGTCGCCTGCCTCGCGGTCTGGCGCGGCATCGGCGACGCGGGAACGCTGATCGGCGCGGCGGCGTCGCGTGGGTCGGCTCCGGGGTTCTGGGATGGCGCATCGCCGGCGCCGCGCATCGTCGCCGTGCCGACCACGCTGTCAGCCGCCGAATTCGCGCCGAATGCCGGCTACACCGACCTCGGCGCGGGGCGGAAGTACCGTGCGCTCGATCCCTGGATGGTGCCGCGGGCGGTCATCCTCGACCCTGCGGCGACGCTGGAGACGCCAGCAGAGCTGCTGCTCTCCTCCGGCATCCGTGCACTCGACCACGCGGCCGAGAGGTGGTGCTCCACGCAGCCGGAACCCTTCTCCGACGCGGTATCACGCCAGGCGATGGCGATGCTGGCCGAGGGCCTGCCGCGCGTGCGCCGCCATCCAGACGACCTCGCCGCTCGGTCGCTGTGCCAGGCGGCGATGTGGCTGTCGGTGATGGGCGGCTGGTCCGGCGTGCCGGTCGGTGCGAGCCACGGGCTCGGCTACATCCTGGGTGCCGCGCGGGGCGTACCGCACGGCATCACCTCCTGCCTCATGCTGCATGCCGTCATGCGCTGGAACGCTCCGGTGAATGAGCATCGCCAACGCGACGTCGCGCATATCCTCGGCGGCGAGGAAGCCGGCCCGGCGATCGAGGCCTTCGTGCGAAACCTCGGCTTGCCGACGCGGCTTTCCGAACAGGGCATCACGGCCGCCGAGATCCCTGACCTCGCCGCGCGCTGGGTTGGTGATGCGCCGATCGCGACCAATCCGCGGCCCGTCCGCGGCGCGGCGGATCTGGAGGCGATCCTGGCGCTGGCGGCCTGACCACCATCCTGTATCGTCGCGCAAGCGCAAGGATGGAGAAGGCCGGCGATGCACATGATCCTGGTGATGCTGGGCGGGGTTCTGTTGCTCGGCGTGTTCCTGCTGTTCGGCTGGCTGTGGGGCCATGGGCTGGCGGGATCGGCGACGGGCGCGCAGGCCTTTATCGCTACCTGGCTCATCGTCGCCATCGTGAACATGTGGGTCGGCGTGACGCGCGCCGGCTACACGGTGATGCAGGAACTGCCGATCCTGCTGGTGAACTTCGCCGTTCCGGCCGCCATCGCGATGCTGGTGGCCTGGCAGATCCCCCGGACCTGAATCGCGTCAGCCGAAGCGCTCGGCGCTGAACGGCGCGAAGTCAAAATTCGGCTTCTCGCCTGCGATCGCCGCCCCGATCAGCGCCCCGGTCGGCGCCGACCCGGTCAGGCCTAGATGGCCGTGGCCAAAGGCGCACCAGATGCCGTCCCAGGTCTTGAGCGGCCCCAGCACGGGCACGCTGTCCGGCAGGCAGGGGCGATGGCCCATCCAGCTCGTGGCACCTTCCGTCCGCACGTCGGGGAAGACGGCGCGCAGGTCGCCCAGCAGTAACTGCGCGCGGGCCTCGTTCGGCGTCGCGTCGAGTCCGGCGATCTCGACCGATCCGGCCACGCGCAGCCCTTCCTCCATCGGTGAGATGAAGACCTTGCGATCGGCCGGCGACAGGATGCGCCCCGGCGTCACGCCGGGATCGGGCAGCATCATGTGGTAGCCGCGCTGGGTCTCGAGCGGCACCTTGATGCCGAGCGGCGCGAGCAGCCGTGCCGACCAGGCCCCGGCCGCGAGCACCATCTGATCCGCCGGGACATCCCCCTCATCGGTCACGACACCCGCCGCGCGGCGTCCGTCGAGGCGGATGGAGCGCACCTCCACTTCCCGGACCTCGCCGCCCAGGCGGCGCACACCGGCGGCGACCACCTCGGTGAATCGCGCCGGGTTCAGGCAGGACCCATGGTCCGGCAGCAGGACGGCGCGGGTATAGGCGGGCGCGACGGCCGGCTCGAGCGCAGCGAGCGCGGCGCGGTCCAGTACCTCCATCCGCAGCCCGTGGCGGCGGCGCAAATCGAGCGAGGCGGCGTCCTTCGCCATCTGTGCATCGTCGCGATAGAGATACATCTGTCCGGCCTCGCGAATGAGGTCGGTCGCGCCCTCCTCGGCCAGGATCTCCTTGTGGCGTTCCAGCGTGCCGAAGAACAGGGAGCCGAGCGCATTCGCCGCCGCCTCGACCTGCGAAGTCCGCGCCGAGGCGACGAAGCGCAGCAGCCAGGGTGCCGCCTTCAGCCAGTAGCGCAGCGGGATGTGCAGCGCGCCGGCGGGGTCCATCATCATCTTCGGCACCTGGCGCAGCACGCCCGGCATGGCGAGCGGCGCGACCGAGCCATGGCTGATCGCCCCGGCATTGCCGGATGACGCCGCGTGCGGCTTGCGCGCATCCAGCACGACCGGCCGCAGGCCGCGCTTCGCCAGGTGCCAGGCTACGCACAGGCCGACGATCCCGCCGCCGATCACAACGATCCGCGGCTTGTCCGATGATTCTTCCATGACCGCCATGCTGCCCCGTCAGGCTGGGCGACGGAAGCCTGCCTCGCGTTGACGGGGGGCCGCCCGCGTCGCACCCTTCCGTCCAAGCAAGACTGAGGAACGTTCCGATGCGGATCACCCCGAACAATGCCGGGCTGGGTGCGCGCGTGGAGGGGATCGACCTCTCACAGACGCTGACGCCGGCCGATTTCAAGACCGTGCTGCGCGCCCTCGGCCAGTATGGCGTGCTGTGCTTCCCGGGCCAGGACCTCGACCCGGCGGCGCTGTCCGCCTTCGGTTCCCGCTTCGGCGAGTTGGAGGTCAACGTCGCCAACCTGTTCCACGCCGAGGGCCACCCCGAGGTGATGCATCTGTCCAACATGAAGGACGCGGCCGGCAAACCGATCGGCCTGTCGGATGCCGGCCAGGGCTGGCACACGGACATGTCCTATTCGAAGGAGATCGCGCTCGCCAACGTACTGCACGCCAAACGCGTGCCGCGGCGCGACGGCCGGGCCATCGGCTGCACCCAGTTCCGCAACATGCATGCGGCCTACGAGGCCCTGCCGGCGGAAGTGAAGACCCGCATCGAGGGCCGCACGGCGATCCACGACTTCGCGAAGTTCTGGGACATGATGCGCATCCGCCCCGGTTCCATCCGCGGCCCGCTGACGCCTGAACAACGCGCCAAGAAGCCGCCGGTCTCGCAGCCCATGGTCCGGGTGCATCCGATCACGGGCCGCAAGGTGCTCTACTGCAATTCCGGCTACGCCATGTTCGTGGAAGGCATGGAGCACGCGGAGTCCGACGCGCTGCTCGACTACCTGTTCCGTCACCAGGCGCAGGACAAGTTCTTCTACGAGCACGAATGGAACGAAGGAGACGTGCTGATGTGGGACAACATCGGTACGCTGCACAATGCAGTGGCCGATTACGGCCCGGATGAGCCGCGCTTCATCCTCCGCGTGCAGGTGATGGCCAATCTCGACTACGCGGCGCTCGCGGCATGAGGCTGGTCACGGTCGAAGGACCGGCGCTTGGCGGGCTGGTCGGAGATGACGTCGTGCTGCTGCGCCCGGCGCTGTCCGCAGCGATGCGCGCGGCGGGCGAAGCCGATACGGCCGAAGCCGTGATCCCCACCGACATGGTCGCACTGATCGCCGATGAGGCGGCAATGGTCGCGGCTGGCCGCGCTCTGGCCTTCGCGGCACGGGCGGAGAATGCAGCGCTGCGCGCGCCGCTGTCTTCGGCCCGCCTGCTGGCGCCGCTGAATCCTGGGAAGATCCTCGGCGTCGGGCGCAACTATGCCGACCATGCGAAGGAAGTCGGCAGCCCGAAACTGGAGATGCCGAAGATCTTCATGAAGCCGACGTCTTCGGTCGTCGGTCCAGGTGCGGCGGTGCACATCCCGCCCCTGGTCCGGAAGGCGGATTGGGAGGTCGAGCTCGCGGTCGTCATCGGCAAGCGTGCGCGCAACGTCAGCGAGGGCGTAGCCCTTGACCACGTCGCCGGCTACACCGTGCTCGACGACGTCAGCGCGCGCGAATTCCAGTTCGACGTGCCGCTGGCGATGACCTCCTTCGCCAAGGGCATGGACGGCTTCTGCCCGATCGGCCCCTGCATCGCGACGGCGGATGAGGTGGGCGAGCCCTGGGCGCTCGATCTGCGCTGCTGGCTGAACGAGGAGGAGGTGCAGCATGGCAATACGCGGGACCTGATTTTCCCCGTCGCCACGCTCATCGCCTTCCTGTCGCGCTACATGACGCTCGAACCCGGTGACGTCATCGCCACCGGCACACCGGCCGGGGTGGGGCATTTCCGTGATCCGCCGCGCTACCTGAAGTCGGGCGACCGGCTGCGGATGGAGGTCGAGCGCGTCGGCATCCTTGAACACACAATCGCCTGACGGGGGGGACACAACCATGATTCGAAGGACGCTGTTCGGCGCCGCCCTGGCGCTTGCCGCGCTGCCGGCCCTCGCGCAGCCGCGCGCGCCGGGCACCGACTATCCGAACCGGCCGGTGCGGGTGGTTGTCGCCCTCGCCCCAGGCGGCAACGCCGACATCAATGCGCGGCTGGTGGCGACGGGGCTGTCGCAGCGGCTCGGCCAGCAATTCGTGGTGGAGAACCGCCCCTCCGGCGGCGGCACCGTCGCCTTCGAGACAGTCGCGCAGACGCCGCCCGACGGCTACACGCTGCTGGTCGGCGCGCTCGGGTCGCATACGCTGAATGTCGGACTTTATGGCGACCGGCTGCGCGTGCACCCGCTGACCGGCGTCGACCACATCACCATCTCCAGCCATTCGGCGATCGTGCTGGTGGTGAACAACAATTTCCCGGCGCGCACGCTCGCCGAATTCCGCCAGCAGGTCGCCGCCAATCCGGGGCGCTTCGACTACGGGTCCTCCGGCAATGGTACGACGGGGCACATCGCCGCGGCACTCATGCTGCACCTGATGGGAGTGCAGGCGCAGCATGTGCCTTATCGCGGCTCGGCGGCCGCGTTCCAGGACCTGCTGGCGGGACGCACGGCCTTCCAGGCGGACACCATCTCCTTCGTCACGGAACCCATTCGCACCAGGCAGGTGCGCGGGCTGGTGATCGCCACCCCCGAACGATCCTCCATGATCCCCGACGTGCCGACTGCAGCCGAGGCCGGCCTTCCCGCCTTCCAGGCCACCACCTGGACGCCATGGTCCACGACGCTCGGCACACCGGCGCCGATACGCCAGTTCCTCTATGAGCAGATCGCGGAGGTGCTGAAGACACCGGAGGTGCGCGATCGCCTGGTCGCGCTGGGCAATACCATCCCTGGCGGCATGACGCCCGACGCGACGCGAGCCTTCATTGCCGCCGAGATCGACAAATGGGTGCCGATCGTGCGGGCTTCGGGTGCACGCGTCGATTGAACTTGATCCGGTCACTCATCCGGCGCGATCTTCCGATGTCAGAACGACGAAGGATCGTGCCATGGCCGAGGACGCCACCGCCCGCAACCGCGCCCGAGTGCTGGCGATTTACGAGGCCTATCTTGCCGCCGATCTGCCCTTCGTGATCGGCGCGCTCGCCGAGGATGTCCGCTGGACATCGGGCGAAGCCGCGGGCGGCGCGCCCTGGTCCGGCGAGCGCATCGGACGCGAGGGGGTGGAGGCGTATTTCGAGGCGCTGTTCGCGGAGTGTCGCATTCTCGACTACCGCATCGGCCAGGTCATCGTGGATGGCGACTGGGCCGCCGTGACCGCGACCGTGCGCGCCCAATTCCACCGCAGCGGCACGGAACAGGAACTCGGCAAGGTGGATGTGCTGCGCCTTCGCGACGGGATGGTGGCGGAGTTCCGCGAATATTACGACACCAGTGCCATCGCGGTGGCGTGCGCCGCCTAGGCCGGCGCTGAAGATCAGCCCCGCAGGTCGAAGCGATAGACCTTGCTGACGATCTTCCAGCCCTCGGCCGTCCTCAGGAACACCAGGTAGTCGGTGAAGTAGCGCGGCGGGATCTGGCAGGCGACCTTCGCCACTGCGCATTCCGGCCCGGACTGGTCGATCGTCAGGATGCGGTCCTCGCGCGCCAGGCCCTTGGCCTTCGGGCTGCCGCGGCCGCGCACCAGTTCGAACCACTGTTCCCGCGTGATGTCCTGCACCGCCCCGTCCTTGTCCCAGTAGAGATGCGCGCAGGAATGGAAGGCACTGGCGAGCTTGTCCGTGTCGCTTTCATGCAGACCGTCGAAATAGGTCTGCAGCACGGCCTCGATGGCGGCGATATCGCTGGCGGGCATGGGGTCCTCCCGGTCGTTGTCGGTTGATCATTGCCCGGAAGCCGCCGCTGGCACAGGGGGCCCCGCGCGACCCGTTTACAGCACCCCGTCAACGGGGCATGTGATCGGCAACGGAAGGGAAGATAACGCCATGACATCCGGTCGCCGCTCCTTGCTGCTCTCAGCCGCCGGCCTGGCGCTGCCGGCGCCGCTCCTGGCGCAGGCGCCCGGCTGGCCGTCCCGCCCCGTGCGCGTCATCGTCCCCTATGCCGCATCCGGCGGCACCGACATCCTCGCCCGCGCGCTGGGCGAGGCGCTGCGTCCTGTACTGCCGCAGCCCATCGTGGTGGAGAACCGCGCCGGCGCGGCCGGCGTCGTCGGGTCCGAAGTCGTCGCCCGCGCCGAGCCGGACGGGCATTCGCTGCTGGTGGTGGTCTCGACCCATGTGATGAATCGCTACCACCTGCCCTCCCTGCCCTATGACCCGATCCGCGATTTCACGCCGATCGCCATGCTGACGCGCAACACGATGGTGCTCGTCTCCGGCGCCAATCAGCCCTTCGACAGCCTGCGAGGGATGATCGACCATGCGAAGGCCAATCCGGGCCGCGTCGGCACCGGCAGCACCGAGGCGCTGTCGTCCTTCATCGGGCAGGAACTCGCGCGCCGTGCCGGGGTGGACATGCCCGATGTCGCCTATCGCTCTGGCGGGCAGTTGATGAACGACATCGTCGCGGGGCACCTGCCGACCGGCTGGACCAGCACGGTCAGCGCGGCGCCGCACATGCAGACGGGGCGGGTCCGCATCCTCGCAGTATCGACCGCGCAGCGTTCTGCCTTCTTCCCCGATGCGCCGACCGCCGCCGAGCAGGGTGTCACGGAGTTCGATCTCTCGGGCTGGGTGGCCATGCTGGCGCCGCCGCGCATGCCCGAAGCATTGTCCGCGCAGATCGCCGGCACGGTGCAGCGCGTCTTCGAGGATACGCAGTTCCAGCAGCGCCTCGTCGCCCTGGGTGTTGAGCGCGATTTCCGTCCTGCCCCCGCGCTGCTGGAGGCGATGCAGCGCGATGACCGCATCTGGGCCACCGCCGCGCAGGCCGGCCACATCCGTCCGCAGTGAACGGGCATCCGCCCGAAGCAATAGGATCACCACCATGGCCAATCCCACCCTTCGCAAGGCCTTCGAGCAGAAGAAGTTCATCGTAGCACCCGGCATCTTCGACATGATCTCGGCGAAGGTCGCCGACGGCATGGGGTTCGACTGCCTCTATGGCACCGGCTTCGGCACCGTCGCTTCGCATCTCGGCGTCGCGGATGCGGGCATCGCGACCTATGCCGACATGGTCGCGCGCATGGGGCAGATGGCGCGCGGCGTGAAGACGCCGATGATCGCCGATGCCGACACCGGCTATGGTGGGCTGCTGAACGTCCGCCACACCGTCATGGGCTATGAGCAAGCCGGCATCACCGGCATCCAGCTCGAGGACCAGGAGATGCCGAAGAAGTGCGGCCATACGCCCGGCCGCCGCGTCATCCCGGCCGAGGAGATGGTGCTGAAGATCAAGGTCGCCGCCGAGGCGCGCACCAGTCCCGATTTCCTGATCGTCGCGCGCACCGATGCGCGCACGACGCTGGGGTTGGACGAAGCGATCCGCCGCGGCCTGATGTTCGGCGATGCCGGCGCCGACATCGTCTTCATCGAAAGCCCCGAGAGCGAGGAGGAGATGCGCGCCATCGGCCGCGCCATCAAGCGCCCACTGCTCGCCAACATGGTCGAGGGTGGCCGCACGCCGATCCTGCCGGCGAAGACCTTGCAGGAGATCGGCTACGCCATCGCGATCTATCCCGCACTCGGCTTCCTCGCCATGGCCGCGGCGATGGAGCGCGTCTTCAGCCACCTGAAGACGGAGGGCGACAGCCTCGCCATCGGTGAATCCTACGGCTTCAAGCGCATGACGGAACTCATGGGCTTCCCCGAAGTGTGGGATTTCGAGAAGCGCTGGGCCCAGCCCGAGCCTACGAAGGCCGCGGAATGACCGCCCTTCCCGGCGTCAAGGCGCTGGTCTTCGACGTGTTCGGCACCGTCGTGGACTGGCGCAACGGCGTGGCGCGCGACGCGAGGACTTTCCTCGCGCGCCACGGCCGCGGCGAGATCGACCCGCATGCCTTCGCCGATGCCTGGCGCCGGCGCTACCAGCCGGCGATGGAGGAGGTGCGCTCCGGCCGCCGTCCCTTCACGCGACTGGACGTGCTGCACCGGGAGAATCTGGACCTTGTACTGCGCGACCATGACATTGACCCGGCGTCCGTCCCGGCCGCGGAACTCGAATGGCTGAATCGCGCCTGGCATCGGCTTGACCCCTGGCCGGACACCATCCCGGGGCTGATCCGGCTGCGGGCGAAGCACTTCCTCGCGCCGCTGTCGAACGGCAACATCCTGCTGCTGGCGAACATGGCCAAGCGCGCGGGACTGCCCTGGGATGCGGTGCTCGGCGCCGAGGCGGCGCAGGCCTACAAGCCGCAGCCCGAGGCCTATCTGCGCACGGCCGACATCCTCGGGCTGCAGCCAGGCGAGGTCGCCCTCGTCGCCGCCCATAACGGCGACCTGGCGGCGGCGCGCAAGGCCGGGCTGAAGACCGCCTTCGTCCTGCGCCCGACCGAGCATGGCCCGAACCAGACCACCGACACCCGCGCCGAACAGGATTGGGAAGCCGTGGCGTCATCCTTCGAGGAACTGGCGGACCGCCTTGCCTGCTGAACTGTGACCTTCCCCCAACAGGGCGCGTTCTGGACAGCGGCGGCACGCGCGGTGCGGGACCGCGCGGCGGCCGGTGCGCGCGGATGGCATCTTCCTCTATCCCTATTGGGGCATGCCGGGAGTGGATGAGGCCGTGCGCCACCTGACCGACGACGATCCGGAGATCGTCGCCGCCATGCTGGACCTCGGCCGCCGTGCCGGGCCGGAATACGCCTATGCCTTCGCCGTGCTGGCGGTGAAGGCGTAGCATCTACTCCGCGCGGATATTGCCCTCGCGGATCACCGGCTCCCACTTTGCGGCCTCGGCCCGGATGAAGGTCGCGAATTCCTCCGGCGTGCCCGCGACCACCTCGGCGGCTTGCACGCGCTCGGCGGCCTCCTTCACGGAAGGCGTGGTGATGATCGCGCGCAGGATACGATTGGCGGTGACAACCATCTCTGCCGGCATGCCCGCCGGCCCCACCACGCCGTGCCACGTCGCGGAAGCGAAGCCGGCATAGGTCGCGCCGACCGTCGGCACGCCCGGCAGCGCGGGCACCGCATTGGCGGTGCTGACGGCAATCGGGCGGACATTGTTCTCACGGATGAAGGGTAGCGAGGTCGAGACAGACGGGAAGGTGAAATCCGTCTCCCCCGCGATGGTGCTGCGCAACACGTCCGCACCGCTGCGATAATGCACCGCCTGCCAGCGGATGCCGGCGCGCCGCGCGAGCAGTTCCGCGCTCAGATGGCTGGCGTGGCCGACGCCGGGGGAAGCATAGGTCATCTCCCCGTTGCGCCGCCGCGCCAGTTCGATCAGTTCGGGCAGCGTCGTCGCCTGGAGGCCGGGCCGCGTCACGATCACCAGCGGCAGGTTCACCAGATGGATGATCGGCGTGAAGGAGGTCAGCGGATCATAGGTGAGGCCCGGTTGCAGCATCTTGCCGATCGCGTTGGCGCCGAGATCGGCCATCATCAGCGTCGCGCCGTCCGGGCGGCTGGTGGCGACGACGCCGCCGGCGATGGTACCCCCGGCGCCGGAGCGATTCTCCACCACCATCGGCTGGCCGTTGGCGTGCTGCGGGAAGGCATTGGCGACCGAACGCGACAGGGTGTCCACCGCGCCGCCGGCGCCGAAGGGCACGACCAGCCGCACCGGACGATCGGGCCAGGCGCCCTGGGCGCGCAGGCCGGTGGGCAGCCCGGCGGCCAGGGCAAGAGCGCCAAGTCCGCGGCGATGGATGGCGAATGGCATGATGGGCGACCTCCCGAACCTCTTTGCGTGCACATCGGCAGCGCCAGACCATGCTGTCAACTGGCGCTCGGCGGGGCATGCTGGGTGCACGCCATCGGAGCCTGCAGCCATGACCTGGTCCATCGTCGCGCGCGATCCCACCACCGGCGCCTTCGCCGTCGCCGTCACCACCTGCAACCTCGCGGTCGGCGCCGCCTGTCACTTCCTGCGCACCGAGGTCGGCGCAGTGTCCACGCAATCCATGAGCAACCGCTATCTCGGCCCGGTGGTGCTGGATGCGCTGGCCCGCGGGCTGTCGCCGCAGCTGGCGCTGGCCTCGGCCCTCGCGGGGGATGAAGGTGAGGGGCTGCGCCAGATCCATGTCGTGGACAGGCACGGCCGCGTCGCCGCCCATACCGGGGCCAATTGCGTGGATTGGTGCGGCAGCGTGGCCGCCGACAGCTTTTCCGTCGCGGGCAACATGCTGGCGAATGGCAATGTCATCGCTGCGACCGCCGAGGTCTTCGCCACCCGCCCGGACCTTGCGCTGCCCGAACGCCTGATGGCTGCGCTGCATGCCGGCCAGGCCACCGGCGGCGACCGGCGCGGCCGGCAATCCGCCGCGCTGATGGTGACCACCACCGAGGACTTTCCCGACATCAACCTTCGCGTGGACGACCATGGCGAACCGCTGGTCGAGTTGTCCCGCCTGCTGTCGCTGTGGCGAACCCAGACTGAACCGTCCCAGCATACCCGCCCGTCCCGCGCCAGCCCGGCCGGGCTGACCGATCTCGACGCGATCGAGGCCGGTTGGCGGGCGCGCGGGATGGATCTGCGCTTCCGCCGCTGAGGGCTTGCACGCCAGCCCGCGCGGCGGCAGTCAGGCAATACCAGCAGGAGGATCGCAGCATGCGCCAGCACAGGATCGCCGCCATTGGGGGCGACGGCATCGGACCGGAGGTGATCGCCGCGGGCTGCCGGGTGCTGGAAGCCACGGCCGCCGCGCAGGGCGGCTTCTCCGTCGCCTTCGAGAGCTTCGACTGGGGCAGCGAGATGTATCGCCGGACCGGGAAGATGATGCCCGATGGCGGTCTCAAGCAGTTGGAAGGCTTCGACGCCATCTTCTTCGGCGCGGTCGGCGCGCCGGACATCCCCGACCACATCACCCTGTGGGAACTGCGCCTCGCCATCTGCCAGGGTTTCGACCAGTACGCGAATGTCCGCCCGACGCGGCTGCTGCCTGGCGTGCGCGGGCCGTTGCGGGAGGATCTCGGCAAGCAGATCGACTGGGTGATCGTGCGCGAGAATTCCGAGGGCGAATATGCCGGCGTAGGCGGCCGTGCCCATCGCGGGCTGCCGATCGAGGTCGCGATGGACGTCGCCGTCTTCACGCGAGACGGCGTCGCACGCATCTGCCGTCATGCCTGCGAGGTCGCCATGTCCCGCCCGCGCAAGCATCTGACCGTCGTCACCAAGTCGAACGCCCAGCGCCACGGCATGGTGATGTGGGACGAGGTCTGTGCCGAGGTCACCGCGCAGTACCCCGCCCTGACGGTCGAAAAGATGCTGGTCGATGCCATGACCGCGCGGATGGTGATGAAGCCGGGCAGTGTGGACACCGTGGTCGCGACCAACCTGCATGCGGACATCCTGTCCGACCTCGCCTCGGCGCTGGCGGGCTCGCTCGGCATCGGCGCGACCGGGAACATCGACCCGCAGCGGCGCCGGCCTTCGATGTTCGAACCGATCCATGGCTCGGCCTTCGACATCACCGGCAAGGGCATCGCCAATCCCCTCGGGTCCTTCTGGACCGCGTCGATGATGCTGGAACATCTCGGCGAGGCCGCGGCCGCGCAGCGGCTGATGCGCGCGGTGGAAGCCGTGACGGCGCGCGGCGACGTGCTGACGCCCGACCTCGGCGGCACGGCGACGACGGCGCAGGTGACCGATGCCGTGATCGCCGCGCTGAAGGGTGCCAATATCTAGCGAAGGGGACCACGCATGGCGGAGATCGAACCGGGCTTCATCGTCATCCGCGGCGGCCGTCTCGCCGATCCGGCGAAGCGTCGCGCCGAACCGGCCGACATCCTGGCCGAGGACGGCGTGATCCGCGCCGTCGGCCTCGGCGTCGAGGCTCCGCCCGGCGCCCGCGTCGTCGATGCCGCGGGCTGCCTGCTGCATCCGGGGCTGATCAACGCGCACACCCATGGCCATGGCGCGCTGGCGCGCGGGACCGGCGATCGCTGGACGCTGGAATTGCTGCTCGCTGCCTCCCCCTGGATCGGTGGCGGTCGCGCGCTGCAGGACAAGAAGCTGTCGGCACAGATCAACGCGGCGGAGCTGGTCCTGAAGGGCTGCACCGCCGCCTATGACCTCTACTCCGAATTCCCGCTGCCCACCGCCGAGGGGCTCGACGCCGTGGCCGAGGCCTATGCCGGCATCGGCATGCGCGCCGTCATCGCCCCGATGGTGGCCGACCGCACGGTGTGGGAGGCGATCCCCGGCCTGCGCGATGCCCTGCCCGAGGAACTGCGCGCCCAAGTGGACCGCCTGCGCCTGCCCGCCTTCGAGCGCACGCTGGAAGGCATGCGCCGCGCCCTGTCCGGCTGGCGCTGGGGAGCGAAGGACATCCGCGCGGCGGTCGCCCCCACCATCCCGCACCATTGCTCGGATGCCTTCCTGTGCGGCTGCCGTGACCTGGCGCGCGACTTCGGCATCGGCCTGCACAGCCATGTCGGCGAGAGCAAGGTCCAGGCGCTGGTCGGCATCCAACGCTACGGCAAGACTCTGCTCGCGCATATGGATGCGCTCGGCCTGGTCGGGGCGGATTTCACCGCGGCACACGGCATCTGGCTGGACGATGACGACCTGATGCGGCTGCGCGATGCCGGCGGCGCGGTGGCGCACAACCCGGGCAGCAACATGAAGCTCGGCAACGGGATCTTCCGGCTGCGCCGCGCGCTCGACCTCGGCGTGACCATCGGCATCGGCACCGATGGTTCAAGTTCCTCCGACAACCAGAACATGTATGAGGCGATGCGCGCCGCCTCCCTGCTGTCGAAGGTGCAGACGCCCGACCCGCAGGCCTGGGCGAGCGTCGAGGAAGTCTATCAGGCCGCGACGGCCGGTTCAGCCAAGGCGCTCGGTTTCAAGGATATCGGCGCCATCGCGCCGGGGATGAAGGCCGACATCGTCTTCCTCGACCTCGGCGCCATCAACTGGATCCCGCACCATTGGTCGGTGAACCAGATGGTGCATGTGGAAGACGGCACTGGCGTGCGCCACGTCATGATTGGCGGACGCTTCGTGGTGCAGGACCGCCGGCTGCTGACGATCGACCTGGCGAAACTCGCCCTGGAGGCCGAGGCGGCGCGCGAGCGGCTCGAGGCGCTGAACGTCACCTTCAAGGATCTCTACGAACGGCTGGCGCCGGTCGTCTCGTCCTTCTGCCCGGCACTCGCCGCACAGCCCTACCATCTCCGGCGCTATCTCTGCGATGCGCCGGAGCAGGCAAGCACGTGACTATTGCTGTTCCAGCCCTGCTTCACGCGCGCGCTGGGACAGCACGGTGATCTGGTCGCGCATGAAGTTGCGGAACGTCTCCGGATCGCTCCCGCGCGGCGCGTAGCCCAGCCGCGCGAGCCGTTCGCGCAGCTCCGCATCGCCCAGCACCTTGTTCAGCGCGGCATTGGCCCGCGCGATGACGGGCGCGGGCGTGGCGGCCGGCACCGCCATGCCGAACCACACATCGAAGGTGAAGTCCGGCAGCACGGAAGCGACGGTCGGGATCTCCGGCGCCAGCGAGAAGGGCTGCGGCGAGGTCACCGCGAGCGCTCGCACCTTGCCCTCGCGCACCTGCGGCATGCCCGCGGCGAAATCGGTGAAGGTGCTGTCGATGCGCCCGGCGATGACATCCGTCAGCGCCTCCGGCCCGCCGCGATAGGGCACGCCCGTCATCTCCACGCCACCGAGCCGCGCCAGCGTCGCCGAGGCGATCAGCGCGGAGGAATTGCCGTAGCTGAAGGTCAGCGGCGTACGCACCGCCTTGGCGTGCTCGACCAGTCCGCGCAGATCGCGCGCCGGGGAGGACGCCGGCACGACCAGCAGATAGGCCGTCTCCGCCACGAAGCCGATCGGCGCGAAGTCGCGCAGCGGGTCATAGGCGAGCCGCCGGATCGTATAGGTATTGAGCGCGCCGTTGGTCACCGACAGCACGCACCAGGTATGACCATCGGGGGCGGAACGCGCGGCGCTCTCGGTGCCGACCACGCCGCTGCCGCCGGGGCGATTGTCCACGATCACCGGCTGGCCGAGCTCACGCGTCAGCGGTTCGGCAAGGTGGCGCATCAGCGTGTCGGTCACGCTGCCGGCAGGGAAGGCGACGACCAGGCGGATCGGCCGGTCGGGCCAGGTCTGTGCCACGGCAGGGGCAGCGAGCAGCGCAGCGCCGGAAGCAAGCAAGGTGCGGCGGCGGATCGGCGTCATGGCCATCAGCCCTTCGCCTCCGCGGCGATGAAGCGGTGGATCTCGGTGTTGTCGACCGTAGGGCCGAGCGCGGCGACGGCGCCTGCCCATTGTTCCCGGCACAGGGCTAGCATCGCCGCGGGGAAGCCCGTCTCGGAGGCGATGCTGCCGGCGACGTCGAGGTCCTTGCGCATCAGCCCGAGCTGGAAGCCGCCCGCGTAGCGGCCGTTGATGATCTCCTGCCGCGCCTTGGTCTCGGTCGCGATGTTGCGGCCGGACGAGGCGTTCATCACATCGGTCAGGATGCCAAGGTCGAGGCCGAGCGCCTCGCCCATCCGCAGCGCCTCCGCCGTTGCGAGCAGTCCGGCGGCATAGACGTAGTTGTTGAGCGCCTTCATCGCATGCGCGCTGCCGACCGCGCCGGTGCGGATGATCGCCTCGCCCATGCCCTTCAGCACCGGCTCGGCGCGCGCGAAGGCGGCATCGTCACCGCCGACCATGATGGCCAGCGTGCCGGTCTTCGCCTTGGCGACGGACCCCGACACCGGCGCATCGACCATCGCAGCACCGCGCGCCGCCACCAGCCCCGCCAGCCGCCGCGTCTCCCCGGGTTCGGAGGAGGACATGTCGATCACCAGCATCCTCGGCCGCAGCGCGGCGAGCAGCCCGTCCGGGCCTTCCATCACCGTCGCGATGATGCGGCTGTTCGGCAGCATCAGCACCACGACCTCGGCGTTGGTGGCCACAGCGGCGGGGCTGTCCGCGAAAGTCACGGCACCGGCCGCGGCACCTTCGGCCAGCGCGCTACGCGCAGCCTCCGAGGTATCGCAGGCCAGGACGCGGAAGCCGCGCGCGATCAGGCTGCGCGCCATGGGCAGCCCCATCATGCCAAGTCCTATGAATCCAATGGGTCCGGCGCCTGCGGCCATGGTCGTTTCCCTGCCTTGTCGTGCAGCGCGATGCTTAGGCGCTCGGGGGGGGAAGGCAAGCCATGGGTGGGCTTAACGGCCGCGCGCCGCGCGCATAGGCTGGCACCCATGGCGCCTTGGATCGCGGCTCTCGGCGCGACGCTGCTGATGCAGTCAGTCGCCTCCTTCATGACGCAGAGCCTGCCCGTGGTCGCCCCGCTGATCACGGCGAGCGCCGGGTTGGCGCCCGAACGCGTCGGCAACTTCTCCTCCCTCGTCGCCTTCGGGACGGTGCTGTTCCTGCTGCTGGGCGGGCCATTCCTCGCGCGACTGGGGCCGGTGCGCACATTGCAGGCAGGCGCAGTGATCTGCGCGGCGGCGCTGCTGACGGCGGGCTTCGGGACGGTGGCAGCACTCGGGCTGGCCTCGCTGCTGCTGGGGGTCGGCTATGGCCCCTCCCCGCCCGCGGGCAGTCGCATCCTGGCGGCGACGGCGCCGAAGGAACACCGCACGCTGATCTTTTCGGTCAAGCAGGCGGGCGCGCCGCTGGGCGGCGCCATGGCGGGGCTGATCTCGGCGCCGATCGCGGCCTCGGCAGGATGGCCCGTGGCGCTGCTGGTCGCTGTCGTGACCGCCGTGCTGGCTGCGCTGGCAATCCAGCCGCTGCGCGGCGCGCTGGATGCGGAACGCGACCCGGCGCGGCGGATCGGGCCGCGCGACGTGCTGTCACCGCACAGCATCGCGGCACCCATCGCGGCGCTGAAGATCGATCCGCTGCTGCCGAAGCTGGTCGCGTTGTCGGTCGCCTTCGCGCTGTGCCAGGGCTGCCTGTTTTCCTTCACCGTCACCTGGCTGGTGGAAACCCGCGGCATGGGGTTGGTGCAAGCCGGCAGCACCTTCGCGGTGATGCAGGTGGCGGGCGTGGTGGCGCGCATCCTGCTCGGCTGGATCGCCGATCGCACGGGCAACGCGACGCGCAACCTCGTGGTGCAGGCCTTCGTCGCGGCCGCGTCGGTCGCCGCGTTGGCAGTGCTGCCGGCCAGCGCGCCAGTCGCGGCACTGATGCTGCTGTGCGGGCTGGCGGGCTTCGTCGGCGCATCCTGGAACGGCATCTCGCTGGCCGAGGTCGCCCGCGTCTCGCCGCCGGACCGGGTCGGCGACGTCACCTCGGGCAGCACGCTGTTCATCTTCCTTGGCTACGTCGCCGGGCCTTCGGCCTTCTCGCTGCTGGTCACGCTGTCGGGCGGCTGGGTGCTGCCGATGCTGCTGGTGGCCGGGCAACTCGCCGTCGTCGCGGCCCTTGTCGGGATCTCGCTGCGCCGCTGATCAGGCGGTCCAGCGCGGCGCGCGCTTTTCCTGGAAGGCGGCGATGCCTTCCTTCGCCTCCGGCCCCGCAGCGCAATTCGCGAAAGCCTGCGCGCCGGCTTCGGCGTAGCCCTCCGGTGAAAGCGGCCCGAGTACTGCGATCAGCTTCTTGGTTTCGGCAAGTGCCATCGGCGCGCCCTGGCGGATGTCGGCGACGATGGCGTCCACCGTCGCCTCCAGCCCCGCTGCATCAGCCACCACCTGATGCACCAGGCCGAGCCGCCCGGCCTCCGCCGCATCGATCACATCGCCCCGCAAGGTCATGCGCATCGCGGCACTGCGGCCCATGCGCCGCACCAGCCAGGGCAGGATCTGCGCCGGCACCAAACCGCGCCGCACTTCCGGCGCGCAGAAGCGCGCATCGGCCGTGGCGATCGCGAAATCCGCCGAACAGACCCAGCCGAGCCCACCCGCATGCGCCGCACCCTGCACCGCCGCGATCACCACCTGCGGCAGGTTCGACAGCCGCACGAAACGTTGCCCGGTGCGGTGGTTGCGCGCTTGCTGCGCCGCCAGCCGCTCCGCATCCGTCGCACCGCTGGCACCGACCTCGCTGAGGTCGAGGCCGGCGCAGAAATGCCCTCCGGCGCCGGAGAGGATGACGACACGCGCCTCGCTGTCGGCCGCCAGCGCATCGAGAGCGGCGTCCAGCGCCTCCCCCATCGCGTTGTTCATCGCGTTGCGTCTCTGCGGGCGGTTCAGCGTCAGCCGTGCCACGGGGCCTTCGCGCGTCAGCAGCACGGGTGTCTCGGACATGCGTCCCTCCGTCATTCCGGCCTTGAGGATAGACCCCGGCCGCGCAACCGGCGATATGGTCGCCCCGACGCGGAAGGAAGGACTCATGGCGGAACGGATCGGCCTCGGCATCATCGGCTTTGGCATCATGGGGGAACGGCTCGCGCGCTTCGCGGCCGGGCACGACCAGGTGCGGCTGGTGGGCGCATGGGACCCTGCGCCGGACGCTGTGGGACGGCTCGCGGCCGCCGTGCCGGGCGTGCCGATGCTCGCCTCGCCGGAAGCGGTGATCGCTGCCTGCGACTGTCTCTATGTCGCCTCCCCGCCCGCATTCCACCTGGCACACGCGAAGGCAGCCTTCGCTGCCGGCAAGGCCGCGTTCCTGGAGAAACCGCTGGCGGTCGATCCCGCCGAAGCACAGGCCTTCGTGGACGCCGCCGAGGCCGCGGGCGCGCGCGGTGCGGTGAATTTCCCGATGGCCTCCTCCCCCGCTGTCGCGCAGCTCGCGGCATGGCGCGCGGAAGGCGCGGTCGGCGCGCCGCGCGAATTGTCCATCACCACCGCCTTCGCCGCCTGGCCGCGTTCCTGGCAGCGTGACGCTCACACCTGGCTCGACAAGCCGCAGCAGGGTGGCTTCACGCGGGAAGTGGTGTCTCACTTCCTGTTCCTCACCCGCCGGCAGCTTGGGCCACTGGCGCTGGAAGCGGCACGGGCGACCTTCGCCTCCGCAGGCCGATCGGAGACCGCGATCGCCGCGCGGATGACCGCCGGCGGCGTGCTCACCACCCTGTCGGGCGGCGTCGGCACCACCCTCGCCGACGATCACAATGCGTGGGTGCTGGAAGGGTCCGCCGGGGCGATCCGCCTGCGCGACTGGTCCTTCGCCGAACGGCGCGGGGCCGATGGCATCTGGGCCGCCGCGCCGGATGCGCTGCCGAACGAACGCATGCGCCCGATGGTGCTGAAGCGCCAGCTCGACGGCGTCGCGGCGATGACGCGCGGGGAAAAGCATCACCTCGCGACGCTGCGCGAGGCGTTGGAGGTGCAGCAGGTGGTCGAGGCGATCCTCGCTCAATCGGCGTAGGGCAGCCCGACATAGTTCTCGGCGAGCGTCGTCAGCGCCGCCGTGGAGCCCGCGAGGTAGTCGAGTTCCGCGATGCGGACGCGCTCCTCGAAGGCGTCGTGATCGTCGTAGCGGTGCAGCAGCTGCGTCATCCACCAGGAGAAGCGCTGCACCTTCCACACGCGATCGAGGCAGGTGGCGGAGTAGCTGTCCATCAGTGCCTCCCCCCTTCCGGCGAAGAAGGCTTCCAGCGCGCGCACCAGCACGCGCACATCCGCAATCGCGAGGTTCATCCCCTTCGCTCCGGTCGGCGGCACGATATGCGCGGCATCGCCGGCGAGGAACAAGCGGCCATGGCGCATCGGCTCGGTGACGAAGGATCGCATGGCGGTCACGCCCTTCTGCAGGATCGGGCCTTCCTCCAGCCCGTCGCCAAGGCGCCTGCGCAGCGCTGACCAGATGCGGTCGTCGGACCACGCCGAGAGATCCTCATCCGGCGCGCATTGCAGGTAGAGGCGGCTGATGCTGTGGCTGCGCATCGTCGCCAGCGCGAAGCCATCGGCGTGGCGGGCATAGATCAGTTCCTCCGACATCGGCCGCGATTGTGAGAGGATGCCGAGCCAAGCGAAGGGATAGATGCGGTCGAAGACCGTGAGCGCATCGGCGGGGATCGATGGCCGGCAGATGCCGTGAAAGCCATCACAGCCGGCGATCACGTCGCAATCAAGCACGCGGTCCTGGCCGTCCTGCCGCCAGGTGATGCGCGGCCGGGTCGCCGCGATGTCGTGTACCGCGACCGCCTCCACTTCGAAATGCAGCGGCAGGCCGGCGGCGAGGCGGATCGCGATCATGTCCTTTACCGCTTCCTGCTGGCCGTAGATCGTCACCACCTTGCCGCCGGTCAGGCCAGAGAGGTCCACGCGATGGCCCTGGCCGCCGAAGCGCAGTTGCAGACCGTGATGCTCCAGTCCTTCCCGGTGCAGGCGCTCGGCGACGCCCGCCTCGTCCAGCGTCTCGACCGATCCCTGTTCCAGCAGCCCGGCACGGACGCGGCTTTCGACATGCGCGCGGGACCGTGCCTCCAGCACCACAGCGTCGATGCCGCGTTGGTGCAGCATCTGCGCGAGCAAAAGCCCGGCCGGACCGGCACCGATGATCCCGACCTGTGTGCGCATGCGTTCAGTCTCCCTTGGCATGGATTTGGCGATGCCTCGGCCGGCTGCGCAAGCGCCAGGATGCCGTCAGGCTTGCCCGGCGGGTCCTCCATTCCCTAGGCTCCGGGCAAGGCAAGGGAGACATGAGCCATGACGATCGGGCGACGCAGGCTGGGACAGGGCATCGCGGCGGCCACGGGGGGTCTGGCATTGCCATGGCTCGCCCCACGCCCGGCCGAGGCGCAGCGCAGCGCCAACACCCTTCGGATCGCCTTCCGCGATGCCGTGCCGAATGTTGACCCCTATTTCAACAGCCAGCGCACCGGGCTGATCATCGGCCACCAGGCGATGGACGGGCTGACGCACCGGGATCCGGAGACCTTCCGGATCGTGCCCGCGCTCGCCACCGAATGGCGCTGGGTGGACAGCAAGACGCTCGACTTCACGCTGCGCCAGAACGTGAAGTTCCATGACGGCAGCGCCTTCGGTGCCGATGACGTGGTCTACACCATCAACACGGTGGCCGACCCCAATACGCGCGTCGCGACGCCATCGAACTACACCTGGATCGAGGGCGCGGAGAAGACTGGCGAGAACACCGTTCGGCTGACCATGAAGCGGCCGACGCCGGCTGCACTCGAGTATCTCGCGCTGGTGATGCCAATCTGGCCGAAGGCGACGCGCGAACGGCTGGGCGCCGAGGGCTTCTCGCGCATGCCCATCGGCACCGGGCCGTATCGCTTCACCAAGGTCGATGTCGCGACAGGCGTCGAGTTCGAACGCTTCAACGACTACTACGCAGGTGGGCCCAAGGGGCGGCCGGCGATCCAGAAGCTCGTCGCGCGCTATATCGGCGACGCGGCGACGGAACTGACCGAACTGCTCGGCCAGCGGGTGGACTGGATCTGGAACATGAACCCGGACCAGGTCGCCAATGTGAACCGCCTGCCCTACCTACAATCGACGCGGCAGGAATCGATGCGGGTCGGCTTCCTCAACCTCGATGCGGCGGGGCGCAGCGGGGCGGACAATCCGATGACGAAGCAGAAGGTACGCCAGGCGGTCTGGCACGCCATCGACCGCATCGCTATCGCCGAGCGGCTGATCGGCGGTGGTTCACGCGTGCCGGCCGCGCCATGCTTCCCATCGCAGTTCGGCTGCAACGTGGATGCCGCGGTTCCCTACAACTACGATCCGGCCAAGGCGCGCGCGCTGCTGGCCGAAGCCGGCTTCCCGAACGGCTTCGACATCGAGCTGACCTCCTACGTTCAGCCGCGCCAATGGTCGGAGGCGGTGCAGAACTACCTGCAGGCGGTGGGCATCCGCGCCCGACTGAACCTGATGCAGGTGGCGGCGCAGATCCAGCGGTCGCAGCGCGGTGAACTCGCGATGGAGATGGGCTCCTGGGGCTCGTATTCAATCAACGACGTCTCGGCGATCATGCCGAACTACTTCAACGGCGGCGCCCACGACTATGCGCGCGACCCGGAGATGACCCGCCTGGTCGAGGAAGGCGGGAACACCGCCGACGAGGCTGTCCGCACCGCCGCCTATAACGCCGCGATCCGCCGGGCGACCGAGCAGGCCTATTGGTGCCCGCTGCACACCTATGTCAGCACCTTCGGCTTCCAGAAGCAGCTCGAATTCCCGACCTTCCCGGATGAGTTGCCGCGCTTCTACCTCGCCAAGTGGAAGTGATGCGTCAGGCCAGATGACATTCCACGAGGCCCGCGGCGTCCGTCGCGGGTCTCGGCGCTTCAGTCGAACACTTCGCGATGGCGACCGGGCAGCGTGGGTGGAAGCGGCAACCGGGCGGGATATTCGCCGGGTCCGGCATGATGTCGCCGAGCCCGACGTCAGGCACGCCGAGGCCCGGTTCCGGCGTCAGCACCGAGGCCAGCAGCGCGCGCGTATAGGGATGGCGTGGCCTCGCAAACAGCCGCTCACCTTCCGCCCGCTCGACGATGCGCCCGAGATACATCACCGCCACCTCGCTCGCGATGTGCTCGACCACCGCGAGGTTGTGGCTGATGAACAGGTAGGTCAGACCAAGGTCGCGCCGCAGTTCGGCGAGCAGGTTCAGGATCTGTGCCTGCACGCTGACATCGAGCGCCGAAGTCGGTTCATCACACACCACGATGCGCGGTCGCAGCACCAGGGCGCGGGCGATGGCCACGCGCTGGCGCTGCCCGCCGGACAGTTGCGCCGGGAAGCGCAGCCCCTGGTCGCGCGACAGGCCGACGCGCTCCAGCGCCTCCGCCACGCGGCGGCCGATCTCCGCGCGGGCGATGTCGCCCTGGGCGATCAAGGGCATCGCCACGATGTCGCTGATCCGGCGCTTCGGGTTCAGGGAGGCGAAGGGGTCCTGGAACACGGGTTGGATCAGTCGCGCGCGCGCGCGCCGGTCCATGCTGGACAGGCGCTGCCCGTCGACCAGCACATCGCCCGCGGTCGGTTCCAGCAGGCCGAGGATCAGCCGGGCCAGCGTGGACTTGCCGCAGCCGCTTTCGCCCACCACACCCAGCACGCTGCCGGCCGGCACGGCGAAGGACACATCATCGACAGCGATCACATGCTTCGGTGGCGCGAAGACACCTTGGCGGACACGGAATTCTCGCCGCAGGCCGCGGACCTCGATCGCCGCCGCGCCGCTCATGCGGCTGCCTTCCCGTCCCAACCCGGCGGCAGGGTGCAGAGCAGTTCATGCCCGGCCGACACGGCCTGTCGCGGTACAGTTCCGGAGCAGGCCGGCTGCGCCTGCGTGCAGCGGTCGCGGAAGCCGCAGCCAACAAAACCCGGACCGATGCGCGGCACGACGCCGGAGATGCTGCCGAGTGGTTCGCCACGCCTCACCTTCCCCGGCACCGGCACGCAGGACAGCAGGCCGCGCGTATAGGGGTGCTCGGGTGCCGCGAACAACGATGCGGTGGGCGCGCTCTCCACCACCTCCCCCGCATACATCACCGAAACACGGTCCGCGACGCGCGCGACGATGCCCAGGTCATGGGTGATGAGCAGGATGCCGAGGCCGAGATCCTTCTGCAGCCCAGCCAGCAACCGCAGGATCTGCGCCTGCACTGTGACGTCGAGTGCTGTGGTCGGCTCATCCGCGATCAGCAGTTCCGGGTCGCACATCAGTGCCATCGCGATCATCACGCGCTGGCGCAGCCCACCCGACAATTGATGCGGAAACTGCCCGAGCCGCAGCCCCGGCGCGGTGATGCCGACGCGCGCGAGCAGTTCCGCCGCGCGATCCACCGCCTGGGCGCGCGGCGTGCCGCGATGGCGGCGCAGCACCTCGGTCATCTGCGAACCCACGGTATAGGCAGGATTCAGGCTGGTCATCGGTTCCTGGAAGATCATCGCCATGCGGTCGCCACGCAGGCGTTCCATCTGGCGCTCGCCGTAGGTGCCGATCTCCTCCCCGGCGAAGCGCAGCGCCGTCGTCTCGCGCTTCGATCCACGCGGCAGCAGGCCCATCACCGACAGCGCGCTGATCGACTTGCCGCAGCCGGACTCGCCGACCAGGCAATGCGTCTCGCCCTTGTTCACGGCGATGGAGGCGCCGCGCACGGCGGCCGTGCTGCCGATCGTCACGCGCAGGTCGCGCACTTCCAGCAATGCGGTCATCGCGACAGATCCGTGCCCATCATGTCGCGCAGCGCATCACCCAGGAAATTCACCCCCAGCACCAGCACGAACAGGGCCGCGCCGGGGATCATGATCACCCAGGGGCTGAAGAACATGTACTCCTTGGCCTCGCTGATCATCAGCCCCCAGGAGGGCAGCGGCGGCGGCACGCCGAGACCGAGGAAGGACAGCGCCGCTTCCAGCAGGATCGCCAGCGCCATCTCGAGCGTGGCGACCACGGCCAGGTGCGTGGCGATGTTCGGCAGTACTTCCCGTGTCAGCACCCACCAGCGCGACGCGCCGGCGCACCAGGCGGCGGAGACGTAGTCGAGGTTGCGGATCTGCATGGTGGTGGATCGCGCCACCACCGCGAAGCGGTCCCACAGCAGCAATCCCAGCACCAGCACGACCAGGATGAAGGAACTGCCGCGAAGTGCCGCGACGGCAAGTGCGACCAGCACTGCCGGGATCGACAGCCGGGTGGTGATGGCGAAGACCACCGCGTCATCGACCTTCCCGCCATAGAAGCCGCCCAGCACCCCCATGGTGATGCCGATCAGCCCCGAGGTGATGACGGTCAGCACCCCGATCACCATCGAGATGCGCGTGCCGTAGATCAGCCGCGAGAAATAGTCCCGCCCCAGCTGGTCGGTGCCGAGGAAATTCCGAGGGTCACCGCCTTCCATGAAGGATGGCGGCACCAGCCGCCGATCGAGGTCGATGACGAAGGGATCGTAGGGCACGATCCAGGGCGCGATGATCGCGATCACCGCGGCGAGCCCGACGATTGCCGCGCCGATCACGAAGCCGGGATTCCGCAGCAGCTTCGCGCCGCGCGACGTGGGCATCACCGCCGCGCTCATGCCGTGCGCAGCCGCGGGTCGAGCACGGCATTGAGCAGGTCCGCCAGCAGCGTCAGCCCGATATAGATGATCGCCAGCACCAGAACGACCGCCTGCACCACAGGGAAGTCGTTCTTGCTGATGCTCTCCCAGGCCAGGAAGCCGACGCCGTGCAGGGCGAAGACTGTCTCGATCACCACCGACCCGCCAAGCATGAAGCCGAGCTGCACCGCCGCGATGGATACCACCGGGATCGCCGCGTTGCGGAAGCCGTGCTTGACCAGGATCGACAGCCGCGTGAGGCCCTTGGCCCGCGCCGTACGGATGTAGTCGGAGGCCAGCGCCTCGATCATGCCGGACCGCGTCAGCCGCGTCAGCGACGGGATCGCCGAAAAGGCCAGCACCACCCCCGGCAGCACGAAGCCATCCCAGGTATCCAAGCCGGAGATCGGCAGCCAGCCGAGCTGCAGACCGAAGACGATCATCAGCACCAGGCCGAGCCAGAAGGAGGGCATGGCCTGCCCGATCATCGCCACCAGCCCCACCGCGCGATCGACCCAGGACCCTTCCCTCACGGCGGCGAGGATGCCGAGCGGCAGCGACACGACGAGGGCGATGGCCAGCCCGACAAGGCCGAGCGTGATCGTCACCGGCATCCGCGCGGCAATGAGATTGGCGACGCGATCACGGAAGAAGTAGCTCTCGCCGAAATCGCCCTGCACGGCGCGGCCGAGCCAGTCGAAATACTGGACGTAGAGTGGCCTGTTCAGCCCATAGACGCGACGGATCGTCTCGACATCCTCAGCGGTCGCGTTCGGCCCGGCGATGGAGATGGCAAGGTCGCCCGACACCCGGGTCAGCAGGAAGGCGAGCGTGAGCACCGTCAGCGCGACGAGCACCGCGACCGCGAAGCGGCGGAGAAAGAAGCGAAGCATCCCGGCCGCGAGCCTAAGCGGCCGGGATGCACCGCCGCAAGATCAATACGCCGCGGCCCAGCCGTCCCGGCGCGGATCGGACCCGGCCATACGCACGCCGTTGTCGAGCACGCGGATCGCCTCGACGCTGCAGGCACCTTCAAGGTCGCCAACCACCTTCACCTGATGCCCGCGCTCGCGAAGCCCGGCGATGGCGGCTTCGCCGAAGCCGCGCTCGATGGTCAGCACATCCTCCCCGCCATGCGGGTAGTTCGATTCCTGGCCGGGCTGGGATGATGTCCAGCGTGGCGCCTCCAGCGCCTGCTGCGGGTCCATGCCGAAGACGGCGCAGGACACCATCACCTGGAAATTCACCTGCACCTGGTTGTCCGCGCCCGGCGTGCCGAAGATCAGCCAGGGCTTGCCATCCTTCATCGCCATCGGCGCGTTCATGGTGTGGCGCACGCGCCGGCCAGGTGCCAACGCATTCGCGTGGCCCTCCTCCAGGTGCCAGTAGGTCATGCGATTGTTCAGCAGGATGCCGGTGCGCGGCCCTGTCACGCCGGAACCGAAGGCGCCGTTGATCGACTGGATGGCGGAGACGGCATTGCCTTCCGCATCGACGACGCAGAAATACGTCGTGTCGGCTTCTGCCATCGCGCGCACTGGCAGCGATGCGGCGCGCTCCCCGATCGCCGCCGCATGGGCTGCCGCGCGCGCATCCGACAGCAACCCGCCGAAATCGGGCTGGTCACGGCCCGCTTCCGTTTCGCGGTCCAGGAAGGTGCGCTTCTTCGCCTCGATCATCAGGTGCAGCAGCGCCGCGCTGCCCCAACCCATGCCTTCGAGGTCGAAGCCCTCGATGATGCGCAGCATCTGGAGCATGGCGAAGCCCATCGAGGGCTGCGGCGTCTGGCGGACCTCGAAGCCGCGCCAGGCGGTGGAGATGGGCGGCGCCAGCAGCGGTTGCACCGCGGCGAGGTCCCCACCGGCGACCAGCGCGCCGATCGTTGCCATGTCGGCGGCGATGTCGCGCGCCAGCGCACCGCGGTAGAAATCCTCCGGCCCTTCCGCCGCGAGGCGTTGCAAAGTCGCGGCCAGCGCTGGCTGGGTCACCAGCGCACCGACCGTCAGCGGCGCGCCGCCAGGAAGGAAGATCGCGCTGCTGGTCGGGTCGGCGCCGATGCGTCTGCGGTTCTCGCCGCAGAAGTGGCGCAGTGCATGGGTCGTAGCGAAGCCGTCGCGCGCTGCCTCCACGGCCGGGCCGAACAGCGCGCCCCAGGTCTTGGCGCCATGCGCGGCATGCAGCGCGGCCAAACCCGCTACCTTGCCCGGCGTCTGCACCGATAGCGGCCCATCGATGGGGATGCCGCCGGCCGCGCGATAGCGCGCGACGGTCGCCGCCGCGGGTGCCTGGCCGGTGCCGGCGAAGGTCTCGGCGCGGCCTGTCCTCGCCGACCAGTGATGGTAGAAGCCGTCGCCGCCGAGGCCGGACATGTGGGGTTCCACCACGCCGAGCGTCAGCGACACCGCGACCGCCGCGTCCGCTGCCGAGCCACCCGCGCGCAGCACATCCATCCCCGCCGCCGTGGCGACCGGATGGTTCGTGGCGACCGCGCCGCGGCGGCCCATGATCAGCGGGCGATGCGCCCGGATGCCCTCATACGCCATGGATCGGCCCCCTCCCGGTGTCACGGATGCGCCTGCGGTTGGCGCGTCGGGCAGGTTACGCCACCCTCCACAGACCGCCAGCCCCGGAGACCGCGATGCCTGTTGTGACGCTGCAGGAACCCTTCCGTGCCTTGTTCTACGCGCCCTTCTACGCGGCGCTGGCGCGTGGGGACTATGCGGCGCAGGGAGTGGAGGTGCAGTTGCTGCCCGGTGCGGCGCCGCCGCTGGCGAAGGACAGCGTGCTGGACGGCACGGCGGATCTCGCCTGGGGCGGACCGATGCGGCTGCTGCTGGCCCATGACAAGGACCCGGACTGTCCGCTGCGGCTGTTCGGCGCGGTGGTGATGGGCGATCCGTTCTTCCTGGTCGGGCGGCAGCCGAAGCGCGGCTTCCGACTGGCAGACCTCGCATCGATGACGCTCGGCACGGTCAGCGAGGTGCCGACGCCATGGTGGACCCTCCAGGACGATATCCGCCGCGCGGGCCTCGAACCCAATCGCGTGAAACGCGTGACCGACCGAACCATGGCAGAGAATGCGGCGGCCGTCGCGGCCGGCACGCTCGACGTCGCGCAGGTCTTCGAACCGATCGCGAGCGCCATGGAGATCGCCGGTACCGGCGATGCCTGGCATGCGCAGGCGAGCCGCGGCCCGACCTCCTACACCGCCTTCTACGCGCGCACGGACGTGATCTCCGCGAAGCGCCCGGTCTTCGAGGCGATGGTCCGGGGGCTGGCGGTCACGCTCGCCTGGTTCGCCAAGGCCCCGCCGCTGGAGATCCTGGCGAGCATCGCGCCGTTCTTCGATGACCTCGATCCCACCGCGGCATCGCGCGCCATTGCTCGATATCGCGATCTCGGCGTCTGGACGACGACGCCCCGCTTCCCGCCCGAGGCCCTCGCGCGGCTGGAAGCGGCCATGCTGTCGGCCGGCGCCATCACCCGCTCGCCCGGCTATGCCGGGCTGGTGGCGGAGGATGTGACGGAGGCCGCCCTCGCCTGAGAGCGGCCTGTCGCGTCAGCGCGCCTGCGCCGCCATCCGCATCGCAGCGGGCGCGGGCAGTTCGATCTCGATCGCCAGGGTGGACATGTCCCCGCCCCGGTCGAGATTGACGTTCACCTTGCCCGGGTCGATCGCGACATAGCGCGCGACGACCGCGACCAGTTCCTGCTGCAGCTTCGGCAGGAAGTCTTCGCGCGTGCGGCCGATGCGTTCATGCGCGAGGACGATCTGCAGCCGCTCCTTGGCCGCGGAGGCGCTCGCCGGCTGTTCCTGGCGGCGGCCGCGGAAGTAATCGAGCCAGCTCATTATGCGGCCCTCCCGCCGAACAGGCGCTTGAACAGGCCCTTCTTCTCCGCCTCGATGAAGCGGTGCGGCCTTTCCTCGCCGAGGAAACGGGCGACGGCGTCAGCATAGGCCTGACCGGCCATGCTCTCGGCATCCATGATCACCGGCGTGCCGGTGTTGGACGCCTTCAGCACGCTCTCGCTTTCCGGAATGACACCGAGCAGCGGGATCGACAGGATTTCCTGGATGTCCTCGAGCTTCAGCATCTCGCCGCGTTCGACGCGGGCCGGGTCGAAGCGGGTGACGAGCAGATGCTCCTTCACCGGATCGCGCTTTTCCTCCGCACGCTTGGAACGCGACTGCAGCACGCCGAGGATCCGGTCGCTGTCGCGCACTGACGACACTTCCGGATTGGTGACGACGACCGCCTGGTCGGCGAAGTACAGCGCGAGCAGCGCGCCCCTCTCGATGCCGGCCGGGCTGTCGCAGAGGATGTAGTCGAAATCCTTCGACAGTTCCTCGATGATCTTCTGCACGCCGTCCTTGGTCAGCGCGTCCTTGTCCCGCGTCTGGCTGGCCGGAAGGATGGACAGCGTATCGACGCGCTTGTCGCGGATCAGCGCCTGGTTCAGTCGCGCCTCGCCGCTGATGACGTTGACGATGTCGAACACCACCCGCCGTTCGACCCCCATGATGAGGTCGAGGTTGCGCAGACCGACGTCGAAATCGATGACGACGGTCTTCTTGCCCCGCTGCGCGAGGCCCGTGGCGAAGGCGGCGGACGATGTGGTCTTGCCCACGCCCCCCTTGCCCGATGTGACGACGACGACCTGTGCCATGTCCCCTGCCTCCTCGTAATTCCCCTGCGACGCTGCGTTCAGCCGATTGGGTCGAAGCGCATGCGCTCCCCCGTCAGCCGCACCTGCACCGCCTTGCCGATCGGCGCCCCGGCCAGCCCATCGCGCACGGCGTAGTAGCCGGCGATGGAGATGAGCTCGGGGTCAAAATTCTGTGCGAAGACGCGCGCCTCCGCATTGTTGCCGCCGCCGGCGATGGCCCGGCCGCGCAGCGCGCCATAGACGTGGATGTTGCCATCCGCGATCACCTCTCCCCCCGCATTCACGGTGGAGGTGACGATCAGGTCGCCGCCCTGCGCCCAGATGCGCTGGCCGGCGCGCACCGGCTGATCATGGATCATCGTCGGGCGCGCGGTGCCAGGCGCTGGCGGGGGCGGAGGCGGCGGTGCCAGCGGCTCCGCGGGCGCCGTGGCGACCGGTGCGGGCACAGGCTCTTCGGTCTCCTTACCGCCGACGCTGCGGATCGGGGGCAGGCCAAAGGCCATGGCGGCGTTGCGCAGTTCCGGGGTGCCGCCCGTGGTGCCGATCGGCACGATCTGCAATTCGCGCAGACCCTCGATCAGCCCGGCGAAATCCACCTCATTCGCCGCCACCTCCAGATCGCCGAGCCCGAGCACGATGGGCGCGAAGCGCAGGAAGCCCGGCGCGCGGCGGAACTGGTCGCCGATCGCGGGCACCACTGCTTCCGGGCGCGGATCGAGCAGGCGGAGGACGAGCAGGTTGAAGTTCGCACCGCGCAGGCGGAACGGTTCCAGTCGGGGCGACGTTTCGGGCCGAGGCGCGGCGGACATGAGGCTCCCGAGAAGTTCGTCTGATGGCCGGAACCATACGGATTGTGTCCGAAGGCCCCGACAGACACCAGATATAGCGTGTGGGGTTGTCCCGGCGAAGAGCGCGTTCCCACTCCCCTGTCCGGGCAACAGGTTATGGCGCGAAGTTCGCAACCGACGCCAGGGGCGAATCGGCGGGGCTGGCGAGCGGGTGACGCATCTCGCAGGATGCATGCATCTCGCGGAGCCATTCGATGCGCCCCATTACGCTGAACGAGCCCTTCCGGGCTGTCTTCTACGCGCCTTTCTACGTCGCCGAGGCGCGCGGGATGTTCGCCGCCCAGGGGCTGGATGTGGTTCGTGCCACCGCTGGGGACCCGACCAAGGCGGCGGAGAACCTGCTGTCCGGCGCAGCGGACATCGCTTGGTCGGGCCCGATGCGGCCGATGATGCTGCGCGACCGCGACCCGTCCTGCCCGTTGCGATCCTTCTGCGCGGTGGTGATGAAGGATCCCTTCCTCCTGGTCGGCCGCGGGCCGAATCCCCGCTTCACGCTGGCCGACCTGCCGCGGCTGCGCTTCGGGTCGGTCAGTGAAGTACCGACCCCGTGGTGGTGCCTGCAGGATGATTTGCGGCGGGCCGGGATCGACCCGGATGGGCTCCATCGCGTGACCGACCGCAGCATGGCGGAGAACATCGCCGCAGTGCTCGATGGCAGCCTCGATGTCGCGCAGGTTTTCGAACCGCATGCGGCACTGGCCGAGGCGAAAGGCGCGGCGGTCTGGCATCGCGCGGCCGATCGCGGGCCATCCGCCTATACCGCCTTCTACGCCACCGAGGCGCGCATCGCGGAGCGCCGCATCGAATTCGAGGCGATGATCCGTGCCATGGCCATCGCCCTCGCCTGGATCGCTGAGGCACCGCCGGAGGAGATCGCGGCGACCATCGCACCGCTGTTCCGCGACATCCCGCGCGATGCGCTGACCGCCGCACTGGCGCGCTACCAGGCGCTGCATCTGTGGTCGCCAACGCCGCATTTTCCACGCGAAGCCTTCGAGCAATTGCGCGGTGCGATGAGCACCGCCGGCATCCTGAAGGGCGCACCGACCTTCGAAGCCTGCGTGGACGAGGCCATCGTCACCCACGCGCTGCGGGGCTGAGATGGCGACCGACCGCGGCACCCGCGCCGACTACCGCTTCTTCCTGCCCATCCCGACGCGCTGGATGGACAATGACGTCTACGGCCATGTGAACAACGTCACCTACTATTCGTGGTTCGACACGGTGGTGGCGCGCTTCCTGATCGACTGCGGCTTCCTGCACATCCCGACCGCGCCGGTAATCGGCCTGGTGGTGGAAACCCAGTGCCGCTACTTCGCGCCCATCGCCTTCCCCGACACGATCACCGCCGCTCTGCGCTGCGGCCGCGCGGGCAATACCTCGGTCCGCTACGAGATCGGCATCTTCCGCGGCGAGGAGGACACTGCTTCCGCCGAGGGCCACTTCGTCCATGTCTATGTGGACCGCGCGACGCAGAAGCAGACCACGCCGCTGCCGGATGTGCTGCGCCGCGCGCTGGCGGGGATCACCCTGCCGGACACGGCATGATCCTTTGGGATAGATGGCGCCGCCTCATCCTGCTCGTCATCGCGGCGACGGGGTTGGTCGCCGGGCTGTTGCCCGTGCTGTTCGGATACGGTCCGGCGAATTGGGCCTTCGTCCTCGGCGCGGCACCCGTGCTCGTCGCCTTGCTGCGCGACCTGTGGAACGGCTTCCGGCGTGGCGAGTTCGGCCTCGACCTGATCGCAGCGATGTCCATGGCCGGCGCGCTGGCCCTGGGCGAAGCGCTGGCCGCCGTGGTTGTCGCCCTGATGTATGCCGGCGGCGAGTATCTCGAGACACGGGCGCGCCAGCAGGCCCGGCGGGAAATGACGGCGCTGCTCTCCCGCGTTCCGCGCAGCGCAGTGCGCCACGGGCCGAATGGTCTGGAGGAGGTTCCTCTCGAAGCCATCCTGCCCGGTGACCGGTTGCTCATCGCGCGCGGGGCCATATTGCCTGTGGACGGCAGCATCGCCGCGCAGGCCGCGGTGCTGGACGTCTCCGCGCTGACTGGCGAACCCTTGCCCACGCGCGTCGCGCGCAACGGCGCAGCAATGTCGGGCAGCGTGAATGCGGGCGAAGCCTTCGACCTGATCGCCACACGGCCAGCCGCGGAAAGCACCTACGCCGGCATCGTCCGGCTGGTTGAGTCCGCGCAGGCCAGCAAGGCTCCGATGGCCCGCCTCGCGGATCGGTGGTCGCTTTGGTTCCTTGCCTTCACCTTGCTGCTGGCCGGCGGCGCCTGGCTCGTGACGGGCGATCCGGTGCGTGCGCTCGCGGTGATGGTTGTCGCGACCCCGTGCCCGCTCATCCTCGCCGTGCCGGTCGCCATCATCGCAGGCCTTTCGCGCGCCGCGGGCGCCGGCGTGCTGATCAAGAGCGGCGGCGCGCTGGAAGCCATGGCCAGCGCGAAGACCTTGCTGCTCGACAAGACCGGCACGCTGACGGTGGGTCGCGCCCGGCTCGCCGCCATCCTTCCCGGACACGGTATCACGGAGGAGGAGCTGCTGCGCCTCGCCGCGTCGCTGGAACAGGCGTCGCGCCACGTGTTCGCCGAATCGCTGGTCGAGGCAGCAGTGGCGCATGGCGTAGAACTCGGAACACCCTATGCCGTGCGGGAAGCGCCAGGTGAGGGCGTCGCCGGCATGATCGAACGCCACAAGGTCGTGGTCGGGAGCGCCGCCTTCGTGACGGACGCGATCGGCGGACGCGTACCCGACCCGCCCACCCCGCAGCCGCCCGGCGCCGCCTTGGTTCATGTCGCCGTCGACGGCGCCCCGGCGGGCATCCTGGTCTTCGAGGACCCGATCCGCCCCGACGCAACGGCCATGCTGGACGAGATGCGCCGGGCGGGGATTGGCCGGGTCGTGCTGCTCTCCGGTGATGCCGAGGCCCCGGCGCATGCGGTGGCCCACGCGCTTCACCTCGATGCCGTGGCCGCCGAGCGCACGCCGCAAGGCAAGGTCGAAGTGGTGCAGGACGAATGCCGCGCCGGCCCGGTGATGATGGTGGGTGATGGCGTCAACGACGCCCCTGCCCTCGCCGCGGCCACGATCGGCGTGGCGATGGGTGCGCGCGGCGCCACCGCAAGCAGCCAGGCCGCCGATGCCGTCGTGCTGGTGGACCGTTTGGACAGGTTGGCGCGCGCGATGCGCATCGCCCGTCGAACGCTGCGCATCGCGCGGGAGAGTGTCGTCGTCGGCATCGGCCTCTCCGCCGCCGGCATGGTTGCGGCCGCCTTTGGTCTGCTGACGCCCGTGCAGGGTGCGCTGCTGCAGGAGGCAATCGACATCGCTGTCATCCTCAATGCGCTGCGCGCCTTGCAGGAACGGCCCGACGGCGCGATCTAGCGACCCATCAACAGGAGACGTCCGCATGACCGGGCCCACCGCGCCGCTGAAGCGCCTTGCCATCCTCGACGACTACCAGGGTGTCGCTGTGTCCATGGGCCCCTGGGACAAGCTCCCCGGCATCGAGATCACCGTGTTCCGCGACACGATCACCGATCGCGACGCGCTGGCGCAACGCCTCGCCCCCTTCGACGCCATCCTCGCGATGCGCGAGCGCACGCCCTTCCCCCGCGCGCTGATCGAACGACTGCCCAACCTGCGCCTGTTGATCACCACGGCGGCGCGCAACCGGTCGATCGACGCGGCGGCCTGCGCCGACAAGGGCATCGTCTTCTGCGGCACGGGGTCCTTCGGCGACCCGACCACCGACATCACCTGGGGCCTGATCCTGAACCTGATGCGCGACCTGCCGGCGCAGCAGGCGGCGCTGCGCGCGGGACAGTGGCAGACCTCGGTGGGCTGGGGCACGGAAGGGCGTACGCTCGGCGTCATCGGCCTCGGCAAGCTCGGCGCCCGGGCGGCGAAGGTTGGGCTCGCGCTCGGCATGAAGGTCATCGCCTGGAGCCAGAACCTGACCGACGAACGTGCGGCCGAGGTTGGCGTCACCCGCGTGGACAAGGCGACGCTGCTATCCACCGCCGATGTGGTGACGCTGCATCTGATCCTGTCGGATCGGTCGCGCGGCATCATCGGTGCCGGCGATCTCGCGCAGATGAAGCGGACGGCCTACATCGTGAACACCAGCCGTGGGCCGCTGATCGACCAGGATGCGCTGATCGCCGCACTGAAGGCCGGCACCATCGCGGGCGCCGGCATCGACGTCTACGACATCGAGCCGCTGTCGAAGGACCATCCGATCCTGTCGGCGCCGAACACGGTGCTGACGCCGCATCTCGGCTACGTCACGCAGCAGAACTACCGTGCCTACTACGAAGGAACGGTCGAGGCGATCGCCGCCTTCAACGCCGGCGCGCCGGTGCGTGTGATCAAGCCGTGAGCACGCCCTACGCCTTCGCCGAGGGCTGGCGGTACTGGTCGCAGAAGGAGCGCGACGACGCCTACAACAACACCGACATGGTGGCCGACAGCGCGCGGCAGATCGCCGCGCGCAATGCGGCCTCGGCGGCGTTCCGCGCGGCCCATGCGGGGCATCTCGACCTGCCCTATGGCGATGCCGAGCGCGAGAAATGGGACCTGTTCCCCGGCGCCGACGCTGGCGCGCCCTGCCTGGTCTTCATCCATGGCGGATATTGGCAGCGCAACCGGCGCGAGGATTTCGCGATCCTCGCGCAGGGCGCGCTCGCAATGGGCTGGTCGGCGGCGCTGCCCGGCTACACTCTCGCATCGGACGCCTCGCTGACGACGATCGCGTGGCAGGTCAGCCGGGCGCTCGACTGGCTCGCCGCCGAGGGAGCGACGCATGGCATCGCGGGGCCGATCGTGGTGTCGGGATGGTCGGCGGGCGGGCATCTCGCGGCGCTGGCGGCGGAACATCCGGCAGTGACGGCGGCGCTCGCCATGTCGGGCGTCTTCGAACTCGGCCCGATCCGCGATACCTTTCTCGACGAGAAGCTGCACCTGACGGAACAGGAGGTCGCCGACCTGTCGCCGATCCGCAGGCCAGTGGTGCAGAAGCCGATCGCCGTCGCCTATGGCGGGGCGGAACTGCCGGAGCTGCGCCGGCAGTCGCGCGTCTTCCACCGTATCCGTGCGGAGGCGCAGGCGCCCGGGCCCCTGATCCCGCTTCCGGGCGCCGACCATTTCCGGGTGCTGGAAGCGCTATGGAACGTGGATGGCGCGCTGACGCGCGCGGCGGCCGAACTGTTGCGGTGAGCGGCGCGCCGCGGGGCCGGCCTGGAGCAGATCCCGACCAGGTGGAATCACCGGATCGGGTGAAGATGCCCGCGAAACCGAAAGGCTAGAGGCGTTCCCGTGAGCCAAGGCGAACGGGAACGCCTCTAATCCAGCCCCGCCCTGCGCAGGCCCTCGACATAGTGGTCGAGATCTACGGCCGGCTGGAACGGTGCGCGCTCGCGCGCCTTGATCAGGTCGAAATCCGGCTCCATCGTGGTCAGCCGTGCCCGCACCTCGTCGGCATCCTTCTTCCGGCCCAGATGGCCCAAGGCGGAGAGCCAGATCTTGTAGGGGAAGGTGAAGCCCGAATGCAGCGAGGTGACCTGCCGGGCGGCATTGTCCACCTCCTCATGCCGATGCAGCAGCAGCAGCGGCACGAGCCGCGCGGAATCGAAGAAGAAGGCGTGCGGGTGAAACGGGGCAAGGCTCTTGTAGCGCTCCCAGTGCCGCAGCGCTTCGGCGTGCTCGCCGCGATAGGACAGGGTCAACGCATAGAAGACCCAGGCCATGGGAAGGTTCGGGTTGAGCGCCACGGCCCGCGTATAGAGCGAGACGGCTTCGGCCACGCGATGATGCAGGAAGGCGCGCACATGCCCCAGGATGGCCAACGCCTGCGCGTCCGACGGGTCGAGCGCCACGGCGCGTGAGGCAAGTTCCTCGCTCCGTGCCAGCACCTCGTCGCCAGCCGGCGCCCAGCCCTGCCCGACCAGGAACAGGTGCCAGTAGGCGTGCCAGGCGAAAGCCGGCGCATAGTCGGGTTCGAGCCTTGTCGCCTCCGTCAGCAGGCTTCCGGCCAGTTCGTAGGATTCGCGGTCCAGCCGGTAGATCGCCGGGATGGCACGCAGCAGCAGGTCATAAGCCGTCGGCATGATTGAGTGCCGCGCGGCGGCACGGTTCGCCTCGATCAGCAGGATCTCAGGGTCGACGCGGGCGACGACCTCGGCGGCGATCTCATCCTGCAGGGCGAGGAGGTCGCCCGCTGGACGGTCGAAGCGTTCGGCCCAGACCACCGCCTCCGGCGGGCGATGGTCGGTCAGGCGCAGCGTCACGCGCACCCGGCCGGCGGCGCGCTGCACCGTCCCCGACAGGGTGAAGTCGAGGTCGAGTACGCCGTCCAGCCGGTCTTGCCGCTCCGCCGCCGCGACCGAGGCCGAATCGACCAGGACCAGCCAGCGGAAGCGCGACAGCGCCGCCGTGATTTCCCCCGCGAGGCCGAGCGAAACCTCCGATTCCGTCTCGTCGCCCAACACCTTGAACGGCAGCACGCCGAGCCGCGCACCCCGCAGCGTGGTCCGGCGGACCGGCTGCGGCTGCTGGACCACGACCTCACCGCGCAGCGACTCGGCCAGAGCGGCGGTTTCGGGCGACGGCGCGCTGCGGAAGCGCTCCGCGAAGACGCGACGGCACTCATCCCAGGCGGCGAGGGCGCCGCCGAGGTCGCCGCGCTCGGCCTCGGCGCGGAGCCGGATGCGCCAGACCGGTTCCTGCGCCGGGTCGATCGCAAGCACGCGGCGCGCCTCCTCCGCACGGGCCTCGGCCGTGGTGGCCGCGGCAAGGCGCGCGGTCGCGGCTTCAAGCGAAAGGTCGCGCAGGCGGCGGCGCTGTTCACCGAGCCAGGCGTCGAAGGCGACGTCCAACCCATCGAGATCGGACAGGAGTTCCGCCTGAAGCAGGTTCAGCGCCTCCACCCGCTCGCGCGCTCGCCCCGGCAGAGCGCGGGCGTCGGTCCAGACAGCCTCGTCATTAAGCGCCACAGTCTCGCGCGTCGCGACGATCAGGCCGCGGCCATCGGGGCCGAGCGCCTCCTGCAGCTCATGGAGCGCCTGGCGGAGGGAGCCGCGGGCCTGTTCCTCTCCCCGCCGGCTCCAGAGCAGGTCGGCGAGGCGTTGACGGGAGACGACATTCGGCGCCTCGAGCGCGAGCACAGCGAGCACGCCTCGCGTTTTGCGCGAGCGGGGCAGGAGCGGTTCGCCTGTGACCGCGCGCACATCCATGCGGCCCAGCATGGTGATGCGAATCCGAATCGCCGGGGGCGTGACCAAGGGCACATCCGACAAGTCCGGTGCGTTGGAAGGTCTGCTGTCCTTGCTGGATCGGGCGACGAGGTCGGACATGATCACGCTGCCTTAACGTGCTGAGGAGCTTCCACCAACCGCCATGATCCAGACGCGGCGGGCATCAAGGAGAGGACAATGGCCGACGCAGCATCGATGCAACGATCGCGGGCGCCGGTGGCGCTATCCACTACCGCAAAGAGCATGACGAGAAAATCGCTCATGGGTTGCATCTACTACCGTTAATTGCGCGTGAACCACGTTAGAGTCGCATGAAATTCCCGTTCGACTGAGTCATGGTCAAGGCCTTTAAACAACAAATCGCGAAAGTGACCTGACCACTTTCCTATTCCTTAGTCTACATAGAAGAAAAAACCTTTCAAGTAGGAATGTTTACTTGCTCTCACTGTAAATCAACGCCAAGTTGATGAGGTCTGGTCGAGCCGGAGTGGCTCGCACGAACCTGGAGATCTCATCATGGCGACCACTTCCAAGATCCTCGACTCTGGCAAGGTTCGCATCGGCGCCGGCGTCCGTACCCCGAAGGCCTCCGTCGCTGACATGGGCGCCGTCCGCATCGGCGCCGGCGTCCGTACCCCGAAGGCGTCCATCGCCGATAAGGGCGCTGTCCGCATTGGCGCTGGCGTCCGCGCCCCGAAGGCCTCCGTCGCTGACACGGGCGTCGTCCGCATCGGCGCCGGCGTGCGCGCTCCGAAGGCATCCATCGCCGACAAGGGCGCTGTCCGCATCGGCGCCGGCGTGCGCGCTCCGAAGGCATCCATCGCTGACAAGGGCGCTGTCCGCATCGGCGCTGGCGTCCGCGCCCCGAAGGCCTCCGTCGCTGACACGGGCGCCGTCCGCATCGGCGCCGGCGTGCGCGCTCCGAAGGCGTCCATCGCCGACAAGGGCGCTGTCCGCATCGGGGCCGGCGTGCGCGCCCCGAAGGCCTCCGTCGCCGACAAGGGCACCGTCCGCATCGGCGCTGGCGTGCGCCGCGCCTGATCCCAGAGGGGGGGGGCTCGCCAGGGAGCCCCCGCCCCTGTTCAAGTAGGGGCACAACCAAGGCCGCCGCATGTCCCAGGACCGCACCCCGATCGTCGCTTTCCACCGCCTGATCCCCGGGATCCCGGCACCGGAACGCGCCGACCGTTCGGCCCTCGGCGGCTTACCAACGCGCGCCTACCGCTATTGCGACGCGGTGACCAGCGCCTCCGGCTTCGGCTGGCACATCACCGCTCCGCTGGACTTCTCCCTGATGTGGGACGGGCACGAGATCCTCTGGACCTGCGAGGAGCTCGAGCAAGAATGGATGCCGCTCGGCCTTGGCGCGGTGCAATACCCGCATTTCCGCGCCCGCTTCGACGAGGAGGTGCCGGAGGACATCCGCGGCTTCTCCCCACCCTTCCTGACCGGCCTGCCGGAACCCGGCGTCGTGCAGATGTGGACCGGCCTGTTCGTGCGCACCGCGCCCGGTTGGTCGCTGCTGTCGCGCGCCCCGGCGAACCTGCCGCACTCCCCGCACTACGAACAGTTCGAGGGCGTCGTCGAGTTCGACAAGTGGTTCGGCCCGCTCTTCACCAACATCCGCATGACCCGCACGGATACGCCGGTCGAGATCAACCAGCTCCGCCCGATCCTGCAGGTGCAGCCCATCCCGCAATTCGCCTATGCCGATGCGGTGATGAACGCCTCGACCACCACCGACGCATTCACCCAGTGGGGTGATGCGGAGTGGAATGCCTATCGCGAGAGCGTGGTGATCCCCGCGAGCGCCGAGGAGCACAAGCCGGGCCACTACGCCGCCGAGGTGCGGCGCCAGCGCCGTGGCGCCGGCTGCCCCTTCGCGGCGATGGCCGCGGCGCGGGACGACATCTCGAACTCCTGACCACACCGATGCCGCCGGCCCACGCGGCCCCGCGGCTTTGATCGCTGTGCGGACGAGCACCCCGGCGGTCCTTGCCAGCGGCGCCCAAGCGCGCATCATCGCGGCAGTCAGGAGGAACGACCATGAATGATGTCGCCGAAGCGCCGGCGCTCGACGCGAAGCACGTTGCCGAACTCGCGCGCCAGCTGACCGAGCTGTTGCGCCTGCGCACCTTCCCCATTGGCATGAAGCTGTTCGCCGACGCCGAGGAGATGGCCAAGGTCCCGGGGCTGCGCCGGCCGCCGGAAGGCAAGACCTTCTCCACCTGCCAGTTGGTCACGCAGGCGCGGATCGCCGGCTTCACCATGGGCATCACCACCGCCAACGTGCCCGGCTTCTCCAATTGCGGCGGCGTGATCGGGCTGAACGAGCCGTCCGAACTCTATCTGTCGGGCCGCAAGTTCGAGGGCGTGTGGTTCGAGAATCGCGAGGCAGCGAAGAAGCACCAGGCGGAGATGCCGCGCGTTCCGCCGCGCTATTCGGGCCTGGTCGTCTCGCCGCTGCGCAGCGCGCGGCTCGATCCGCCCGACATCTGCCTGTTCTACGCGAACCCCGCGCAGATGATCCTGTTCATCAACGGGCTCCAGTGGAAGTCCTACAAGCGCTTCGACTTCTCCGTGACGGGGGAAAGCGCCTGCGCAGATTCCTGGGGCAAGGCGCTGCGCGACCGCGCGCCGTCTCTGTCCATCCCCTGCTACGCCGAACGGCGCTATGGTGGCGTGTCCGACGATGAGATGCTGATGGCGCTGCCGCCGGCGGATCTCGCGACGGCCGTCGAAGGGCTGTTGGGGCTGTCGAAGGCGGGGCTGCGTTATCCGATCATGCCGTATGGGCCGCAGGCGGATCCCGGCGAAGGGATGGCCAAGTCCTACGCCGGCAAGACCTGATCGGAGAGGGGCGCCGCCCCTCTCCGAACCTCACCCCGCCAGGGGGCAACGGCCCCCTGGACCGCGGGAACTTCAGACCGAACGGGTGATGCCGCCGTCGACGCGGAGGTTCTGGCCGGTGATGTAGCCGGCACCGGGCGAAGCGAGAAAGGCGACGGTCGCGGCGATCTCCTCGCTGCGGCCATAGCGGCCCATCGGGATGCTCGGGATGCGCTCCTGCCGCACCGGCAGGCTGTCGATGAAACCGGGCAGCACGTTGTTCATGCGAACGTTGTCCGCTGCGTATTTGTCGGCGAACAGCTTGGCATAGGCCGCGAGCCCCGCGCGGAACACGCCCGATGTCGGGAAGGCCGGATCCGGTTCGAAGGCCGCGAAAGTCGAGATGTTGATGATCGCCCCGCCCTTCTGCGCGACCATCACGGGTGCCACCAGCCGCGTCGGGCGGATCACGTTCATCAGGTAGACATCGAGGCCGCGATGCCAATCCTCATCCGTCAGGTCGAGGACTGGCCCGCGCGGCCCATGCCCCGCGCTGTTCACCAGCACGTCGATCCGGCCCCAGCGCGCCATGGCGCCATCCACCAGCCGGCGCAGATCGTCATTCGACTGGTTGGACCCGGTCACGCCGATGCCGCCGAGCTCGGCCGCCAATGCCTCCCCCTTCCCGGAGGAGGACAGGATCGCGACCTCGAACCCATCGGCCGCAAGCCGTCGCGCCGCATCCGCGCCCATCCCGCTGCCGCCCGCCGTAACGAGCGCCACCTTCGCTGCCGCCATGTTCCTGCTTCCCCCGTGACGATGATGGGCGCCCGCCGCATGACAAGCGGCGGGCGCCGGTCGTGATCAGTCGGCCGACATCTTGATCGGCGGATTCACGTCGGCCGGCAGCGGGCAGACATAGGGGTGCACATCGGTGCGCGCCTTGTGGTCGGCCTTGGCCGCCGCCAGCAACTCCGGGTTCTGGATCGCGTCAACGGCGGTGCCGGCCATGACCTTGGCGACATGCACCAGGCCCTTATGCGCGATGCCGGACTTGCCCTGCGCCGTCAGCTGCCACGAATGCCCCGGCGTGCCGATCGCGTAGGTCGCGCCCCGGGCCTGCACCGTCGGCACCGCCCAGGACACATCGCCCACATCGGTCGAACCGACGCCGCCATGGCCCTTCGAATCCAGCGGCACGATCTCGTCGCACAGCACCTTTTCGCGTTCCACCTTCAGCCCGTGGCGGCGGAAGGCCACCGCGATGTCCTCGTCGGACAGCGTCTTCTGGATCTCGCGGGCATAGGCGCGATCGGCGTCGTCGAACTGCGGCGCGCCCAGGCGCTGCATGTTGTCGTGCATCGCCTGCTCCAGCGGCGTGTTCGCCAGCAGGTTCGACACCGCGCTGACCACCTTGGTCGACACGGAGGTCTCGGTCATCAGCGCCGCGCCGTCGGCGATCTTGCGCACGCGCGCGACGAGCTGGTTCAGCCCCACCAAGTCCTTCGCGCGGATCAGGTAGCGAACCTTCGCGGTGCCCTGCACCACGTTCGGCGCGATGCCGCCCGCATCGAGATAGGCGTAGTGGATGCGCGCATCCGAAGGCATATGCTCGCGCATGTAGTTGACGCCGACATTCATCAGTTCGACGGCGTCGAGCGCCGAGCGCCCCAGTTCCGGCGCCGCCGCGGCATGCGACGAGCGCCCGGTGAAGGAGAAGTCGATGCGCGTATTCGCCAGCGACACGGCCTCGTTCACGCCGGTGAAGGCAGCCGGGTGCCAGCAGATCGCCATGTCCACATCGTCGAAGGCGCCGGAGCGGACCATGAAGCCCTTGGCGGCGCCACCTTCCTCGGCCGGGCAGCCATAGTAGCGCACGCGTGCCTTCACCCCGTTCGCCGCCAGCCAGTCCTTCACCGCCGAGGCGGCGAGCAGGGACGCAGCACCCAGCAGGTTGTGCCCGCAGCCATGGCCCGACCCGTCGCCGGGCAGCGGCTTGTGCTCGGCCACGCCGGCCTCGTTGGACAGGCCCGGCAGCGCGTCATACTCGCCGAGGATGGCGATGACCGGACCGCCCTCCCCCGCCTCGCCCATCACGGCGGTCGGGATGCCGGCGACGTTCCGGGTCACGCGGAAGCCGTGCTCCTCCAGCAGAGCGGTGTGCTCGGCGCAGGACCGGACCTCGGCGTAGCAGAGTTCCGGCATGCCCCAGACGCGGTCCGCAAGGCCAATGGCATCGGGTGCCTTGGCATCGACGAGGCGCCAGATTTCTTCGGTGTTCTGCATGGCGGACTTCTCCAGGGGCAATAGGGGCCGGGAATGTCGCGCGGGGCGGCGCCGGCGTCCAGCGCCGCCCCTGGATCGTTACGCCCCTTGCAGGGCGGCCCGCATCTTGGCCGGCGTGAAGGGCACGGACCGCAGCCGCACGCCGGTCGCGTCGAAGATCGCGTTGGTGACGGCCGAGGGCACGATCGCCGCCGCTGGTTCACCCGCACCCCAGGGGCGTTCGGCAGGGCGGTCGATCAGGTCGATCACGATCTCCGGGACCTCGGGGAAGGTGATGACCTGGTAGGAGCCCCAGTCGCGGCTCGTCACCGTCGAACGGTCGAAGGTCAGCTCCTCCTTCAGCGTACGGGACAGGGTGTGGATGATGTTCCCTTCGACCTGCGCCTTCACGCCGTCGGGATTGATCATCTGTCCGCAATCATGGGTGCAGAAGAAGCGCGTGACGCGGATGTCGCCGGTGCGGCGGTTCACCTCGACCTCCGCCACCGCGGCGACATAGGTGCGGACGAGTTCATACTTCACATAGGACACGCCGCGGCCGCGCAGGATCTCGCCGGTACGCTCGCGCTGCGGTGACGGCCGCGTCTGCCAGTTGGCGAGGCGCGCGCAGCGTTCCAGCACTTCCCGTCCGCGCGGGTCGTCGGCGGCGATGAGGCGCAGTCGATACTCCACCGGGTCGGCGCCGGCGAGCGCGGCGCATTCGTCGAGGAACGCCTCATTTGAATAAGTGTTCTGCATCCGCCCCGGCGTGCGGATCCAGGATGGCCGGAACGGCGTGTTGTCCAGCCGGTGGCAGGTCGTCTTGATCGACGGGAATGTGTAGGGCAACGCGAGATTGTGAATGATGTTGCCGGGGTGGATCTGGTTCTCCCGCGGCAATCCGCCCAGTTCCGCGGCCGTCAGATCGACATTGCCGCCCGCACCCTTGGGAATGAATGCATCGGCCTGCCATCCCACAATGTTGCCCTGGGCGTCGAGGCCGGCGCGCAGATCCACCAGATGTGGCGGGCCTTTCGGGTCCCAGCCATGCTCGTCCTGGCGCATCCATTGCACGCGCACCGGCCGCCCGACCGCACGCGCCAGGAGTGCTGCATCGGCCGCCGCATCCTCATGCCCGTTGCGGCCGTAGCATCCCGCACCTTCCATGTAGATGCAGCGGACCTGCTCGACCGGCATGTCGAGCATCAGTCCGAGCTGCTTGCGCAGGTTATGTGTCGCCTGGCTCGCGCTCCAGGTCGTCAGCCTGCCGTCGCGGAATTCAGCGACCGCGCAGGACGGCCCCATCGAGGCGTGCGAATGGATCGCGAAGTCATAGGATGCCGAGATCCGGCGTGGCGCACCCTGGATCGCCGCGGCGGCGTCGCCGCGCTCGAGCGTCACTTGCACCTGCGCGACCGGGGTGGCGCGCACATGCTCCCAGATGCGCGCCTGGTCGGGCAGGCCGGCCCAGCTGGACCAGCGCACGCGGAGCTGCTGCGCGGCGCGGATCGCGGCCCACTCGGTTTCCGCCACCACGCCGACGAAGGCGCCCTGGTGCACCACGCGCACCACGCCGGGAATGTCGCGGATGCTTGCCTCATCCACCGCTTCGGCCGTCGCGCCCATCGCGGGTGGGCGCACCGGGCGGCCATGCAGCATGTTGGGCAGGCGGAAATCATGGACGTACTGGAAGCGCCCGAAGACCTTCTCCGGGATATCGACGCGCGGCGCGCTGCGCCCGACGATGCGCCGCGCCTCAGGCGGCTTGATCGGCGCGTTGGTATCGACCTTCAGCGTGAAGGCGCGACCACCGACGAGTTCAGCATAGGACACGCCGCGCCCGCCGCCGCTGACGCCGCCATCGGCCACCTGCAACGACGCCGCCGCGACGCCGAGCCGTGCGGCGGCCATGTTCAGCAACTCGCGCCGCGCCGTCGCGCAGGCCGCGCGCAATGCCACGCCGCCATTCTGGATCGACAGCGAGCCATAGGTCGGCCCCTGGTCCGGCGTCAGCGCCGTGTCGCCCTCGACGACGCGGATGCGTGCCATCGGCACGTCGAGTTCCTCGGCGGCGATCTGCATGAAGCCGGTGCGCACGCCGGTGCCGAGATCGACCTTGCCGATATAGACCGTGACACCGCCCTGCGCATCGATGGACAGGAAGGCGGCGACCTCGTCGCCGGCGACGGGCTTCTCCGTCCAGGCGGCGGCACCCTTCGGGCGCAACCCGATCGAGAAGGCCACCATCATGGCCCCACCGACCGTGAGCAGGGCGCGGCGGTTCGTGATCGCGTTCATGGCACCCCTCCCTTCAACCGCGCGAGGCGCGCATGACGGCCGCGACGACACGCGGATGCGTGCCGCAGCGACAGATGTTATTGGCGAGCGCGTCGCGCACCTGCGCCTCGGTCGGGCGTGGCGTCTTCGCGAGGAAGGCCGCGCTCTCCATGATCATGCCATTGGCGCAGTAGCCGCACTGCACCGCCTGCTCGGCGATGAAGGCGGCCTGCAAAGGATGCGGGCGATCCGGCGTGCCGAGGCCTTCCAGCGTCACGATCGTCTTGCCCGCCGCATCGGCGACCGGCACCTGGCAGGACCGCACGGCCTCCCCGTTCACATGTACGGTGCAGGCGCCGCATTGGCTGAGCCCGCAGCCGTAATGCGGTCCGGTCAGACCGAGATCATTGCGCAGCGCATAGAGCAGCGGCATCTGCGGGTCGTCGACGGTGACGGTCGCGGCGCGGCCATTCACCGTCATGGCGACGGTCTGGGTCATCGGCGTCCTCCCATGCGGCCGGCCTTTGCCGGCCTTGTTCCCTGGGAAAGACTTGGCCGCTCCACGCCGGCGCGCAACCCGAAATCTGTCGGCGATCCGCGCCGCAGCGCAGCATCGCCTGCGGTTGGTTTGACACGCCCTGGGCACGGGTCGGCGTCATCGGCTGCCGCGACGTCACGCACCTCGCCGATCGGGCGGCCGTCGCGGCAAGGCGGCACCGCGCCATGTTGGAACAATACGTCCGGCGAGGGTCGCCGCGATCACCCGCAAAGGGGGCGGGGCAGAAAGTCGGTCAGCGCCCCGGCTGTGCCGGCGCCGCCGCGCGCGCCGGCACCGGCGTGTTGGACAGGCGTTGCCGATGCCCGCGACGCGGCGCATCGCCCCGCCCATCCTGCAGCATCACCGCAGTGCCGATCTGCACCGACCCCAGCGTCAGCCCGCTGAAGAACCACAGCAGGGCGATCACCGGGAAGCCGCCATGCTTCAGGATCAGCTGGCCCGCGCCGCCCGGATCGGCCCAGAGCACCGCCCCCACGAACACTGTGGCGAGGCCGAAGCCCACCAGCCCATGCAGGACCATGAAGCGGACGGCGACGGGAATGCGGTGCGGGGACATCGGCGGTCTCCTTCTGCATTCGAAGATAGGCAGGTTCGCCCCCGTTGCAAACCTGCCTCAGCCGCCCTTCACACCCCCGGCCGTCAACCCCGCCACGATCTGCTTCTGTGCCAGCAGCGTCAGCAGCAGCACCGGGGCGGTCACCAGCAATGCCGCGGCCGACAGCGGCCCCCAGGAGATCTGCTCGAAGGTCAGCATGTTGTTGACCGCGACCGGCAGCGTCCGGCTCTCCCGCCCCGCCAGCACCATGGCGAAGATGAAGTTGTTCCAGGAGAAGATGAAGGCGAGGATCGTCGCGACCGTGATCCCCGGCTTGGCCAGTGGCATCGCCACATGGCGAAAGGCCTGCCAGATCGTGGCGCCATCGACCAGGGCGGCTTCCTCCAGTTCTGGCGGCAGGCCCTCGAAGAAGCCCATCATGATCCACACCACGATGGGCACGGTGATGACCAGGTGGGTGATGACGATCGGCACCAGCGTGCCGGTCAGCCCGATCCACTGGAACAGCAGGAACAGCGGGATCAGGTAGGACAGGCCCGGCGTGATGCGCGCGATCAGGATCACCACCGCCGCCTTGGTCGCCTTCATCTTGGCGATGCCATAGCCCGCCGGCACGCCGAACAGGATGGCGAGGCCCGTCGCAGAGAAGGAGACGATGATCGAGTTGATCGCGTATTTCAGGAAGTTGTTGCGCTCGAACACCTGCACGAAATTGTCGATAATCGGCGGGTTCGGGATGAAGATCGGCGGATAGTCGGTGTTGTCGAGCTCGGTCTTGAGCGATAGCGACAGCATCCACAGGAAGACTGTGATGGCAGGTGCCACCAGCATCAATACGCCGAAGCCGAAGCCGATATCCCCGGCGATACGCTTGACCTTGCGCATCACGCGTCCTTCACCCGCGCACGGGTCCACAGCAGCACCATCGCCAGCATGATGATGATGGTGAAGAAGACGACCACCACGGCGCTGGCGTAGCCCAGGTTGTAGTAAGCGAAGGCCTGCAGATAGAGGAAGATGTTGATCGTCTCGCTCGCCGTGCCGGGCCCGCCCTGGGTGATGACGTAGATGGTGTCGAACGCCTTCAGCGCATCGATGGTGCGGATGATCAGCGCCACCACCAGGAAGGGTGCCAACAGCGGCAGGGTGATGTGCCAGAAGGCTTGGAACGGCGTCGCCCCGTCGATCTTCGCCGCCTCATACGGATCGATGGGCAGCGAGGCGAGACCGCCGAGCAGGATCAGCATCACCAGCGGCGTCCAGTGCCAGACCTCGACCATCACCAGCGTCGGAATGACGGTGTCGGGCGCATAGACCCACATGGACGGCGGCAGCCCGACCTGCTGCAGCAGCCAGTTCAGCACGCCGAGCTGCGGGTGGAACATCATCGTCCAGACCAACGCGACGGCGACGGGTGTCGCCATCATCGGCAGGATGAAGATGGTCCGCGCCAGCCCCCGCAGCGGGAACTTCCGCGCGAAGGCAAGTGCCGCCAACAGCCCGAGCACCATCGGGATCACCACCGACAGCGCCGTGAAGTACAGCGTGCGCACGATCGACAGCAGGAAGCGTTCATCGGTGACGAGCTTGGCGTAGTTGGCGGACCCCACCCATTCCCGCGCGCCGCCGAGCTTGAAGTCGTGCATCGACATGTACACGGTGAAGACCCAGGGGAAGACGATGGTGCCGAGCACCACCGCCCCGCAGGGCACCACGAACCACCAGTAGCGGCGGGCGTAGTTGTTCCGGCGGCGGGGTGTCGTCCCCGTCGCCGCGCCGTCCAGCGTGGTCGTGCTGCCTGCCATCGCCTCAGCTCTCGCGTTCGGATTGTTCGAGGATGGGGCGGAATGCCTCCGTCGCGCGGCGCAGCTCCGTCGCGACATCGGCGCCGCCGATGGTGCTGGTCAACGCCGCGCCGATCGTGTCACGGAACTCGGTGACCGGCACGATCTCCGGCAGGCCGGGGCGGCTGATCCGCGCGCTCTCGATCAGCGTGTTGAAGAATTCGCGCGAGAAGCGAGACTGGCTGATCGCCTCCTCGTTCCGGTAGGCCGAGGTGCGCGCCGGCGAACCGGCCCCCGAGGTCAGGTAGCGCAGCTGATTCTGCTTGCCCGACGCCCATTGCAGATACAGCCAAGCCGCACCCTTCTTGCGGGATGCCTCGGCGATGCCGAAGGCGGTGCCGAACATGGCGCAGTGGTGATGCGCCGGACCACGCGGCACGACGGCGTAGCCGACCTTGCCGGCGACGCGGGACCGGGTGCGGTCCTCGAGCGGCGCGGCGAAGCCGACGCCATCCAGCCAGAAGGCGGCGCGACCCTGCATGAAGGTCGTCTGGCTCTCATTCCAGTTGAAGCCGGACACGCCCGGCGGGGAGCAGTCGCGCAGCAGCTTCTTGTAGAACTCGCCCGCCCAGATCGCATCCGGTGAGTCGCTGATCAGCCGGCGCTGCGCGTCGAGGAAGTCGCGCTGCTGCGTCCCCAGCAGGAAGGACGAATACAGCACGACATTCGCGTTGCGCAGCCCGCGCCCGACATTGCCGTAGATCTGGCGGGAGGCATCGTTCAGCCGCCGCGCGCTTTCATACATCTCGTCGAAGGTCTGCGGGGCGCGGATGTTCTTCGCCTCCAGCAATTCCTTGTTGTAGTAAAGGATGAAGTAGTCCGTGAACTCCGGCAGCGTATCCATCCGCCCATCGGCCTGGGTGGAGTAGGCGACCGCGCCTTCCCCGAAATCGGCGAAGTCGAAATCCGGCGCGGTGATGGTCGGGTCGGCCATCAGCGCCTTGATGTCGGTGCACCAGCGCGCCTTGCCGACCTGGCGCTTGTTCACATGCAGGCTGATGCCGACGACGTCGAAGGACGGACGGCCCGAGGCGAATTCGATCGCGAACTTCTGGCGGTGCTGCTGCTCGGGGATCTGCTCGGCGCCGACGCGGATGCCGGTCAGGTCCTCGAACTCGCGCTGGTTCTGGATCAGGATGGTGCTGCGCGGATTGGAGGTCAGGCTGACCTCGATCCGCTCGCCGGAGAAGCGCTTCCAGTCGAAGGCCGACTGGGCATTGGCTTGGCGCACGATCGGCGGTGCGGCCAACAGGCCGGCGCCGGCCGAAAGCGCCGTGCGGCGTGTGATCCCACGGGTCATGTCATTCCCTCCGCAAATGCGACGGGTCGGCGCCCGCCTTGATTGGGCGCGGATGTTCGGCCCGAAGCGGGAGTCCGCGCAAGTCGGGACTAGATGGCCTCGCGCCGCAGCGCGTCCAGCACGGCCGCGTCGGTGATCGGCGCGGTATCCCAGGGTGGCGCCGGCGGCGGGTCGAGCGTCTCGAACACCGTGGACAATTCGATCGCTCCGGTCTCCGCCGGCCGCGGGTATGGCGTTGGGTCCGCCGCGCCAGCAACCTTGGGCTTGCCGATGGCAACGAAGAAATCCTCGAGCCCCGCCGGCACCAGCATCCACAGCATGCGGTAGGGCCCGCCGCCATCATTGATGAAGCCGTGGCGCGCATGGGGTGGCGCGACCATGAAGGTGCCGGCCGTGATTCGCCGCACCACGCCGTCCAGCCGCGCCAGCGCCTGCCCCTCGATGATCCAGAAGATCTCGGTCTGGGCGGGATGGGCGTGCTCGCGAATCTTGCCGAGCGGGGGCAGCTCCTGCAGCCCCGCCGAGAAACCCGCGGGCGCCCCGGGCAACCGCGGCGTGGCCAGCAGTTCGATCCAGCCATTGGCTGGCTGGGGCTGCCAGTGCTGTTCCCCCTGCCCGGGTGGGACCACCAGCACGCCGGCCATCAATGCATCCTCGGTGCTTTGAGGAAGGCGGTGCGGTCGGCCGAGACGACGTTGATCTCCCGCGACCCGCGCGAACGGCCGAGCTTCAGCTTCACCGTCGACCCGGCCGTGCCGCAGGCCCAGACGGCGCGCCACATCTCGGCGAGGTCGGTCACCACGGCGCCATCCACCGACAGCACCCGGTCCCCGCTGCGCACGCCGTGATTCTCCGCCGGCCCGCCAGGGGCGAGGGAGGCGATCGCCACCCCCTCCTCATCCTCGGTCGCATAGAGGCCGAGCCAGGGCCGTGCCGGGCGGTTGACCCGCCCAAGGGTCACGAGGTCGTTCAGCACCGGCGACAGGCGATGCACCGGCACCACCATGTTGAGGTCGAGCCGCCGCCCTTCCTCCCCCTGCTGCAACACCAGGGATCCGATGCCCACCAGCTTGCCGTCCGGCCCGATCAGCCCGGCCCCGCCCCAGGACGGGTGCGCCGGGGCGGTGAACAGCGCGTCCTCGATCAGGTATTCCCAGTAGCCGGCGAAGGGCTGGCGCGCGACCAGCTTGCCGCTGATCGTGTGGGCGCGCCCGCCGCCCGCCGCCAGCATGACCGGCGCGCCGATCCGCAACGCCTCGCTGTCGCCGAGTTCGATCGGCGCCACGCCGAGCCGCCCCAGCGCCTGCACCAGGCCGAAGCCCGTTTCCTGGTCCACCGCCAGCGTGTGCCCCGGAACCACGCGGCCATCCGCCGTGGTGATCCAGATCGCCTCCGCCTCGGTCACCAGGTAGCCGATGGTCAGGACCAACCCGTCGCGGATGACGACGCCGCTGCCCTCCCGCTCGGTGCCCAGGGCGCGAGAGGTGAAGGCATCAGCCGGGACGTGGCTGCGCAGCGTCACGACCCGCGCCAGGGCGTCATCGATGTTGAAGGACCATTCCGAAGGGTCGGGCTGAAGGTGCTCTGGAATGTCCAACTCGTCCTTGCTCATGCCTTGTCCGCCGGCGCCCCGCTGCGATTGCGGCCTCGGTTCTAGCACGGTCCGGCGCGCGCATGGCACCCCGGCCGGCGGAGGGCAGGCCGGTCACGTCTTGCGGACGTTCCAGAAGGTCGGGAAGCCCTTCTGCACGCCGGTGACATTGGCGCGATAGGCGATGGGCTGCAGGTACTGGCCAAGGGGGATCGAGGGCACATCGACCATGCACTGGACCTGCATCTGGCGGCAGATCTCCTGCTGGGCGGCGAGTGTGGGTGCCTCAAACCAGGCCTCGCGCAGTTCCTCGAGCCGCGGGCTGACGCACCAGCCGGGCCAGCCGGCGCGGTCGTTGCCGTTGCCGCGGATGGCGTAGTGGTTGGCCGGGTCCATGTGGTCCACGCCCTCCCAGCCAGTGTTGAAGCAGGACCAGCCGCCCTGGTCGACCGGGCCGCGGTTGTTGCGCCGGGACAGCATGGTGCCCCAATCCGTCGCGACATAGTCCACGTTCATGCCGATGCGTGACATGACGTCGGCCATGACCTCCCCGATCGCCTTGAACTGGGCGTAGTCCACGGCGGCGAGCAGTGCGACCTTCTCATTCGCGTAGCCCGCCTGCTTCAGCATGTCCTTGACCTTGTTCAGGTCCCGCGGCCCGCGCAGCGGCTCGAGCCCCGCCTCGCTCGCCATCGGCGTGTTCGGGCAGAAGACGCCGTGCGGCACGTGGTACATGGCGCTGTCGTCGCCGACGATCGACTGCATGAAGTCCGCCTGGCTGAAGGCGTGCAGCATTGCGCGGCGGATTGCCGGATTGTTGAAGGGCGGCTGCAGGTGATTGGGCCGCATCATGTCGACCGAGCCGGTGTGGTTCGTGACCTCGATCTTCACCTGGCGGTTCCGGCGCAGCAGCGGCAGCAGGTCATGGGTCGGGTTCTCCCACCAGTCCTGCTCGCCCTGCGCGAGGGCCGCGACCTTGGTCGCGGCGTCCGGGATCGTTGTCCATTCCACCCGATCGAGGAAGACGCGCTTCGGCCCCGCATTCCATTCCGCCGGCCCGTCCTCGCGCGGGACATAACGGTCGAACTTCGCGTAGACATTCCGCGAGCCCGCCACGCGCTCATTCGCGAGGAATCGGAACGGCCCGCTGCCGACCATCTCGGTGATCTGCGTGAAGGGGTCGGTGTTGGCGAGCCGTTCGGGCATCATCGCCGGCATCGGCGAGGTCACCTTGCCGAGCGCCGCGGGCAGCAGCGGGAAGGGCCGCTTGAGCACGAAGCGGATGGTGCGGTCGTCGGGCGCGCTCAGCTCATCGGTGCGCTCCATCAGCGCGCCGCCAAGCGCGTCGCGCTTCGCCCAGCGCCGGATGGAGGCGACGCAGTCGCGCGCCGTCACGCGTTCCCCGTCATGCCACAGCAGCCCGGGGCGCAGCGTCAGGTTCCACAGCTTGCCATCGTTCTCGACGGTATGGCCCTGCACCATCTGCGGGTGCGGATTGAAGGAGGCGTCCGACCCGTAGAGCATGTCGAACACCATGTGCCCGTGGCCGCGCGTCACATAGGCGGTGGTGAAGTGCGGATCGAGGAAGGCCAGGTCGATCTGCGGGATGAAGCGCAGGACATTGGTGCCCTGCGCCATCGCGAGCCTGGGCGCGGCAAAGCCCGCACCCGTAAGTGCAAGAACGGAACGACGACTGACAGACATGCGGCCTCCTTGTGGTGGTCGGCGACTGGCCAATTCTCCCTGCCCCGCAACGCTAGCAGCGGGCCGCACAGCCCGCACGCGAAAGCGATGCGGGTGTGGTTTCGCCCTTTCGCGCGCCTGCGCTACCATTCCAAAGGATGGAAAGCGTTCCTCAAGAAATGGCCGCCGGGCTGCGTGCGATGGGGCTGCTCGCCCCGGACGCGCATGCGCGCGGGCTGCCGCTGGCCGGTGGCGTCTCCTCCGACATCTGGCGCGTCGTGCTGCCCGATGGCCGGGAGGTCTGCATCAAGCGCGCCCTGGCGAAGCTGAAGGTCGCGGCGGATTGGCGCGCCCCGGTCGTGCGCAATCGCTACGAGGCGCGCTGGCTCGCCCGCGCGGCGGAGGCAGCACCCGGTTCCGCCCCCGCCCTGCTCGGCCAGGACGAGGCGACGGGCACGCTGGTCATGGAATGGCTGACGCCCGACCAGCACCCCGTCTGGAAGGTGCGCCTGCACGAAGGCCATGCCGATCCGGCCTTCGCGGCCGAGGTCGGCCGGCGCATCGCGCGCATCCACGCTTTCGCGGCGGCGCGGCCGGGGCTCGCCTCGGATTTCCCAACTGACTCGCTGTTCCACGCCATCCGGCTCGAGCCCTATCTGATCGCGACGGGGCGCGCGCATCCGGACCTCGCGCCCACGCTGGAAGGCCTCGCCGCGCGCACGGCGGCGACGAAGCTGACCCTGGTGCATGGCGATGTCAGCCCGAAGAACATCCTGGTCGGGCCGGGTGGGCCGATCTTCCTCGATGCCGAATGCGCCTGGTGGGGCGACCCGGCCTTCGATCTCGCCTTCTGCCTGAACCACCTGCTGCTGAAATGCCTGTGGACGCCCGAAGCGGCGCCCCGCTTCCTACATGGCTTCGAGGTGCTGGCCACCGCCTACCTCGCCGGCGTGGCGTGGGAAGCGCCGGCGGCGCTGGAAGCGCGCGCTGCCTCCCTGCTGCCAGGGCTGTTCCTGGCGCGCGTGGACGGCAAGAGCCCGGTCGAGTACCTGACCGAGGAGAAGGACAAGGACCGCGTGCGCCGCGTGGCGCGCGCGCTGCTGGCCTGCCCGCCCGACCGGTTGCGCGCGGTGCGGCTCGCCTGGGGGGAAGAGATCGGCGCATGAGTTCCACCATCATTGAATCCGTGCGCGGCCGCCGCGTCTGGGACAGCCGCGGCCGCCCGACGGTCGAAGCCGAGGTGCGGCTGGCCGGCGGCGCGCGCGGCATCGCCATCGCCCCGGCTGGTGCGAGCACGGGCAGCGGCGAGGCGCTCGACCGCCGCGACGGTGGCACCGCCTTCGGCGGGTATGACGTGAAGGGCGCGGTCGCCTCGGTGAATGAGGAGATCGCGCCGCGTGTCACCCGCATGGATGCCGCCGACCAGGCGAGGCTGGATGCGGCGCTGATCGCGCTCGACGGTACGCCGAACAAGTCGCGGCTCGGCGCCAATGCGACGCTCGCCGTATCGATGGCCGCAGCCCATGCGGCGGCCCATGCCAACGGGATGCTGCTGTGGAAGCATCTCGGCGGCGATGACGCCACGCTGCTGCCGCTGCCGCAGATCCAGATCCTCGGCGGCGGCGCGCATGCGGGCCGCCGCGTGGACATCCAGGACTTCCTGGTGATCTGCCCGGCCGCGACGAGTTTCGCGGAGGCGCTGGACTGGACCGCCGAGGTCTATCGTGCCGCCGGCGGCATCATGAAGGATCGCGGCCTACTGCAAGGTGTCGCTGATGAAGGCGGCTGGTGGCCCGCCTTCACCGCCAACGAGCAGGCGCTGGAAACGCTGGTCGCAGCTATCGAGCGCGCCGGCTTCAAGCCAGGATCGCAGGTCGCAATCGCGCTCGACATCGCTGCGACCGATTTCGGCAAGGGCGGGCGCTATCGGCTCGGCCTCGAAGGGCGCGAACTGGATACCGATGGCATGATCCGCATGCTGCTCGGCTGGATCGACGCCTATCCGATCGCCTCCATCGAGGATCCGCTCGCCGAGGACGATGCCGCCGGCTTCGCCGCCTTCACCAAGGAAGTCGGCCACCGCGTGCAAGTGGTCGGCGACGACTTCCTGGTGACCGACGCCACGCGCGTGCGTGAAGCCGCGCGCAACGGCGCGGCCAACACCGTGCTGATCAAGCCGAACCAGCGCGGCACGCTGACCGAGACCAAGGCGGCGTGGGAGGCGGCGAAGGAAGTCGGCTATGCTGGCATCGTCTCCGCGCGGTCCGGCGAGACGGAGGATGTCACCATCGTCCATCTCGCCCTCGGCTGGGGCGTCGGGCAGTTGAAGGTCGGGTCCTTCGCGCGATCCGAACGCATGGCGAAGTGGAACGAGGCGCTGCGGATCGAGGAAGGTCTCGGGACCCGCGCGCGCTTCGCCGGCGGTGCGGTGCTCGGACGGTCGCGCCGGTGATGTGGCGCATTTATCACTTTAGGCTTTTAGGACTTTATTTGGCCCGCCCGGCTCGGCCCGGTCGCGGCCATGGTATTGATTTTATTCCTATAGCCCGGCAGGGCCTCCGAAATCAAGGCCGCGCTCCATGAAGGTGCTGCTGCACTACACGGCCGGGCCTGGCCTCATCGCGCGGCTGGGCGCCCTGCCCGGGCTCGACCTGTCGGTTTGCCCCGAGGCCGATGACGCCGCCCTTGCCGCCGCGCTGCCCGGGACCGAGGTGATCTGGCACGTCCTGAAGCCGCTCACCGCCGCACATATCGCAGCCGCGCCGAATCTCCGGCTGATCCAGAAGATCGGTGTCGGGGTGAACACCATCGATCTCGACGCGGCGCGCGCCCGTGGCATCGCCGTGTGCAACCTGCCCGGTACCAATTCCCGCGCGGTGGCGGAACTGACGCTGCTGCTGATGCTCGGTGCGCTGCGCCGCGTCTCGCATTTCGACGTGGAGACGCGCGCCGGCCGCGGCTGGGCGCAGCCGCCGGTGCTCCAGGACAATCTGTTCGAACTCGGCGGGCGCACCGTGGGGCTGGTCGGCTACGGCGCCATCCCCGCGCTGCTGGCGCCGGTGCTGGCCGCGCTCGGTTGCCGGCTGCTCTACACGGCGCGCGCACCGAAGCCGGACGCGGCTGGCGACTTCCGCTCGCTGCATGACCTGCTCGCAGAATCGGACGTCGTCTCCCTGCACATCCCCGAGACGCCGGAAACACGCGGGCTGATCGATGCCGACGCCATCGCGCGGATGAGGAAGGGCGCTGTGCTGGTGAACACCGCGCGCGGCGGGCTGGTGGACCAGGCGGCGCTGGCCGAGGCACTGCGCGCCGGCCATCTCGGGGCGGCGGGGCTCGATGTCTTCGCGCAGGAACCGGCCGATGCGTCCGACCCACTGTTCGCGCTGCCCAATGTGGTGGTCACGCCGCATGTCGGCTGGCTGACGGCCGGCACCTTCGACCGGTCCTTCGCCATCGCGGCGGAGAATGTAAGAAGGCTCGGCGCGGGTGAAGCTCTGCTGCACCGGGTGGCGTGAGCGAGATTTGTCGGGTTTCGGGCGCCCGCGCCGGGTCTTTGTTGTGCCTCAAGCGCCGGCGTGCGCATCCGCGCACTTGGCTTGCGCGCCCTGCACTGTCGCGTTGGGCACGGCGGGCGGGATGGGCGCGGTCGCGCTTCGCGCTCGCCGATCGCGGCACAGCCGCGATCCGATGAGGTCGTGGCCGCCTTTAGCTGTCGCGCCATGGTGCCCTGCGCCGGGCTCTATTTTGTCCCCGGCGCCGGCGTGCGCATCCGCGCACTTGGCTTACGCGCCCTGCCCTGTCGCGTTGGGCACGACGGGCAGGATGGGCGCGGTCGCGCTTCGCGCTCGCGGATCGCGGCACAGCCGCGATCCGATGAGGTGGCGGCCGCTGTGATGCCGCCTCGTCCATGACCCAGGCCCCTGCCCCAGTCTCCGAGATCGCGCGGCTGTCCGCGCCGACCATCCTCGTCACCTTCGTCCAGGCCGCGGCCCAGACCGGCGAGGCGGCGCTGATCGGCCGGCTCGGCACCGATGCGCTGGCCGGCTACGCGCTGGTGCTGCCGCTGCTGATGCTGATGAACATGACCTCGGGCGGGGCGATGGGCGGCGGCGTGGCCTCGGCGCTGGCGCGCTCGATCGGCGCCGGGCGAATGGAGGAAGCGGCCGCGCTGGTGACGCATGCCGCGGTGATTGCAATCGCCATGGGGCTGCTGACGACGGGCCTCGCCCTCGGCTTCGGGCCGATGCTGTTCCGCGCGGTGGGCGGGACGGGGCCGGCGCTCGACCACGCACTGTCCTATGCCGGCATCCTGTTCGGCGGCGCGGTGCTGGTGTGGCTCGCCAACATCCTGGGTGCTGCGCTGCGCGGTGCGGGCCGGATGCGCGCACCCGCCGCAATCATGACCGTGACCTGGGTGCTGGAGGCACCTTTGTCCGGCGTGCTGATGCTGGTGCTCGGCTGGGGCCTGCCGGGTGCGGCGATCGCCTATCTGACCGCTTACGCGGTCGCGACGGTGGCGATGCTGGTGGTCATCGCGCGCGGCGGCGCCGGCTTCGCGCCGCGCTTCGGTGCGCCGCTGCGCTGGGCGCTGTTCCACCGCATCCTGTCGGTCGGCGTCGTCGCGACCGTGATGGCGACGATCGCCAACCTGACCGTGGTGCTGATGACGGCGCTGATCGCCGCCCATGGCACGGCGGCGATTGCGGCCTATGGCGTCGGCGTGCGGCTGGAATTTCTCATCATCCCGCTCGGCTTCGGGGTTGGCGTGGCGTTGACCTCCCTGGTCGGGCGGCGGGTCGGCGCGGGGGATTGGGCCTCGGCCCGGGCGACAGCCTGGCGCGGCGGGCTGTTCGCCGGCGGGGCGGCGGGGGTGATCGGGCTGGCGGCGGCGATCTTCCCGCATCCGCTGGCACGACTCTTCGCCTCCGACCCCGCGGTGCAGGACGCGATCGTGCTGTATCTGCGCTGGGTCTGCCCGTCCTTCGGGCCGTTCGGCCTGGGGATGGCGCTGTATTTCGCGTCCCAGGGCGCGGGGCGGATGCGCGGGCCCTTCGCGGCATCGGTGTCGCGGCTGGGTTTCGCCGTGGGTGGCGGGTGGTTGCTGGCCGCCTTCACCACCACCGGGTTGACCGGCGCCTTCGCGGCGGTCGCGATGGCGCTGGTGGCCTACGGGCTGCTGGTGGCGGTGTCGGTGCGGCCGGGGGTGTGGCGGTAGCGGCGTGGCCCGTCAGCGGCCGTGCTCATGCCGATGGTGCAGGTCCGGGTAGTGTGGGTGCCGGTGCACCATCGGCTCGTGCCGGTGCCAATGGGTATGGGGTTCGCCGGGCGGCGCGTCCGGCCCGTGTTCGTGCCGATGATGCTCGTCATGCGAATGCCGGTGCTCGTGCTCCAGCGCCTCATGCCGATGCTCATGGTCGTGCCGCTCGGACAGGTGCAGCCAAAGCCCGATCCCCATCAGAACCGCCGCGATGAGAAGCCGCGCCGAGGCCGGCTCGCCGAGCATCAGCACCGCCACCGCGGCGCCGACGAAGGGGGCGAGCGAGAAATACGCCCCGGTGCGCGCGGTGCCGAGATGGCGCAGCCCCAGCACGAACAGCACAAGGCTGACGCCATAGCCGAGGAAGCCGACCACCCCGGCCGCCAGCATGGCGCCGATGGGCGGGATGGCCGCCCCCTGCGCCAGCGCCAGGGCAAGGTTGACCGCGCCCGCGACCAGCCCTTTCAGCATGGCGATCTGCACTGGATCGGCCGAGGAGAGCTTGCGCGTCAGGTTGTTGTCGAGCCCCCAGCACAGGCAGGCCCCGGCGATCAGCAGGGCGCCGGTGTCGAGCGACGCGCTGCCCTGCCAGGACAGCGTAGCCGCGCCGGCCAGGATCGCCGCGGCGCCGGCCAGCAGCCGCCGGTCCACATTCTCGCGGAAGGCCAGCCAGGCGATCGCCATCGTCGCCAGCCCCTCCAGGTTGAGCAGGAGGGAGGCACTGGCAGCGCTGGTGCGGGCCAGCCCGAACATGAGCAACAGCGGCCCGCCCACACCGCCCGCGAGGATCACCAGGCCAAGCCAGGGCAGGTCCGAACGGCGCAGCGGCGCCTCGGCGACAGGCAGCCGCAGGGCGGCGCGCGAGGCGTGGAAGGCGGCGAGCCCACCCCCCGCCGCGAGATAAAGCAGCCCGGCCATCATCCAGGGATCGACGGCGCCGAGCAGGAGCTTCGCGAAGGGCGTGCTGGCGCCGAACAGCACCGCGGAAAGCAGCGCCAGGGTTATGCCGCTGTGCATCATGTGCGGAGCCTATCCCGTCCCGGTGCCGGCGGGGCAGGCGCGATGCGGGAATGGTTTCCCTGCCCGGCTCGGCCGCTTAAAACCCCGCCATGCCACACGACCTGATCAAGACGTCCCGAGACGGCGTCATCGCCACCGTCCTCATCGACCGGGCGGAGAAGCGCAACTGCCTCGACCTGCCGATGTGGATCGCGCTGGGGGAGGCGCTCTCGGCGCTATCCGCCGACGAATCCCTGCGCGCGGTGATCATCCGTGGCGCCGGGGAGGAAGCCTTCTGCGCCGGCGCGGACATCTCCGCCTTCGCCCATGAACGCGGCACGCCGGATCGCGAGGCGATCTACGGGCGCGAGCTGCACGGCGCCTTCCATGCCATCCGCACCTGCCTGCACCCCACCATCGCCGCCTGTTCCGGCTGGACCATGGGCGGGGGCTGCGGCATCGCGACCATGTGCGACTTCCGCATTGGGTCCGAAGCGACGCGGATCGGCATTCCCGCGCGCAACCTCGGCATCTTCTACGCCTATGAGGAGATCGACCCGATCATGCAGTCGGTCGGCTATGCCGTGACCGCCGAGATCCTGATCGAGGGCCGCGTCTTCACCGGGCGCGAGGCGCAGGAGAAGGGCCTGCTGTCCCGCCTGGTCGCGGACGGGTCCGTGCACGCGGAAGCGCAGGCCCTGGCGGTGCGCATCGCGCAGGGCTCGCCGCTGTCGGCCCGCTTCCACAAGCGCGCCATGCAGCAGCTGCGCGGTGAATTGCCCATCACAGAGCAGGACCGCGTGCGCGAAGGCTCCTTCGCCTTCACCGAGGACTTCCGCAACGCCGCCCGTGCCTTCATGGAAAAGCGCAAGCCGGTCTTCGAGGGGCGCTGACGGCCCGGCCGGCGCCATGCCGGCCGGGTGAACGGCACCACTAGATCGGGCAGACCCCGCCGGCGCAGGCGAGATGCGCCATGTCCAGCGCCTCATGCAGCGCGGGGTCGCGGATGGCGGCGACGATGGCCTGGAACTCGGCTTCCGTGACTTCCTCCTCCGGCAGGTATTCGTAGCCGAGGGCGGAGTCGGGCGCGGAAGGCAGCACCGCGCAGCAGCGCACATTCGGCTGATGCGTCAGCAGCATGTCGCGAAAGGCGTCGAGGTCGTGCCGGTCGGTATAGACCTTGAGCGTGTAGGAGATCTGGTTGCCGCGCTCCGCCCCGATCCAGTGGCGTTCCATCAGCGACAGCCAGCGATACTGGTCCTCGGGGCTCGCTTCCGGCGCGGTCTTCAGCCGGTCGCCGAGGCCGAGGCGCTGGATCAGCGGCAGCGTCGGGAAGCCAACGATCGACATGCCGGGGAAGGAGCGCAGCGTGCGCACCGGATAGCCGCGGGCTTCGTAGTCGGCGAGCAGCGGATCGGAATCCGCAAGCCAGTTGCCGGATTCACCCCTGGTGCCCTTGAACTGCACCCAGCGCAGATACTGGCGTCGGGCGGGCAGATGCGCGCCCTCGGTCAGGCCGAACAGCTTCGATGTCGTCCCGGCCGGCTTCACCGTCGTCACTGTGAAGGGGCGCGCGCGGCCGAGCTCGTCGGCATAGGCGTCCGCCTCCTCCTTCGCCGCGTCGGAGAAGCGGGACAGCGCCTCCCAGAAGGGTGCCGACTTCGCCTCGTCGAGCAGGTCGTCGAAGTCGAGGCCGAAGCGCGCCCAGGCCCATTCGTGCAGCCCCGTCGGGCCGATGCCCATGCGGTTGGTGCGGCGGACTTCCTCACCGTAGAGCGCGTCCATGGAATTGGCGCGCATCAGGAAGCGCACGCCGAGGCGAACGGCGTCCTCCACGCGGTCATCCCATTCGGTCGCCATCGCGTCGGGCATGATGCCGGGCGGCACCGTCGCGGGATCGACCGGGCAGGCCAGCAGCGGCGCGAAATCGGCGATGACGCAGTAGCCGCCGGTGACGTGAAGGACGATCTCGCCACAGGGGTTCGTCGTGCAGGGGAAATGCGCCTCCGCCGCGCGGGCGGACAGGTCCGCCAGAAGCGCGGCGGCATGGTCCACCTGGTAGCGGGCGGATCGCACGTCGCGGCCGTCATGATGCACGGGCTTCTCCCGCGCGCGGCCGGTGCGGTGGTCCTCCAGCATGTCGCCATTGATGAAGCCAGGCTCGCCATTGACGAAGGCGCAACGGGTGACTTCCTCGAAGACCTCGAGCGCGCGCTTGTCGTCGGCGCGCACCGAACCGGCACGCGCCGCCTGCACGCCGCGCCAGAAGGCAGCATCGACCATCACCGAGTTGTTCGCCGTCCACAGCCCGCCCTCGGACTTGGCACGGATGAAGCGGATGATGCCGGGGTCGCGCCAGTTCTTCGTCGCCATGCGGGCGGCGCGGCGGGCGCCGCCGACCTGCACCTCGACCGACAGGTGGTGGTCCACCAGCATCGCCTGTTCCCAGGGGTCCGGCAGGCGGGCGTCGCGGGCGGGTTCGATGACGTCGCGGCGGATCGCCATGACGGCGCGCATCAGCGACAGCGGGCCGGAGGCCGGGCGCCCCTGCATGCCGCCGATCGCCGCACCGCGCGGGCGGATGGCGGAGAAGTCGAGCAGCAGCGTGCGGTCCGTATCACCGGCGAAGGCCATGCTCTCGATGCGCTCGATGGCCTTGGCCCAGCCTTCGCGGCTGTCCTCGATGATGAGGTGGATGGCATCGGCCGGGGCGGCATCGACCCATTCGCGGTCGATGAAGGCGCGGATCGCCGCTTCGTCCGTATCCGCCTCGGCCGCGCCCCAGGGCAGCAGGCCGAATTCGCTGCCGAAGCGATGCAGCGCGGCGCGGTCGCGCGGATAGTCGGCGTGGTCGCACGACAGGCGCAGCAGCACGCGCGGCGCGCGCGCCCAATCCACCGCCATCAGCGCGTCGTCATAGGCGCGCCCGACGCCGGACCCGTTCAGCAGCAGGTAGAATTTGGTGAAGGAGGCGATGGCCGTCGCGCAGTTGGTGAAGACCTCCATGTTGCGGCTGGCCTGCTGCGCATCCCCATGCTGCAGGTGGCGGCCGGAGGTGATCAGCGCGCCGGTGGCGATGGCGTTGCGCAGGCGATCGCGCTCAATGCGGTCGCGCGCGGTGGGCGGCCGGCCGAGCAGCGACATGTTGCCCTCGGCAACGCGATCGGCGACGCGGCCGAAGCATTCGGCATCCTCGGGGCGGAAGACGGTGCGGCGGGCGACGGCGACGCCCATGCCGGGATCGAGCGGACGGGGCGTGGCCTTGGCCTCCCCGAAGGTGCCGCCGGGCAGCGGCCGCACGACCCCGTTCGGTGCCAGACGGGCACCGGCCTGCATTCCATCCATCTGGATCTTTCCCCTTCCGACGCGCCGCCTCCTCGCGGCGATTCGACAGGGAAAGTGGTATCAGGAATACGATTTCCTGACTACCACATATTGTGCCCCGAAGGCTCTTGACCCGCTAGTTCTGGATTTTCCGCGGGGCCGGGGAGTCGCCCCAGGCCCCGCGGCGAGTCGTCAGCCGCGCACCAGCGGACAGCCGCCTTCGCTGATCGGGCGGAAGGCGTCCTCGGCCGGGACGGTGGCCTTCAGATGATAGAAATCCCAGGGGCCGCGGCTTTCCTCCGGCTTCTTCACCTGGAACAGGTACGCGGGGTGGATCTTCCGCCCGTCCTCGCGCACGCGGCCGGGACCGAAGGCGTCGTCATCGGTCGGCATGCGCTTCATGACGGTCACGACTTCGAGCCCGCTCGCCTTCGCCCGCGGCACGCCCACTTCCATCACCGCCTTGAGGTAGTGGATGACGCAGGAATAGGTCCCCGCATGCTCCTGCCCCGGCATGTTGTCCGGCGTGCGGCGCAGGATGCGCTGCGCCACGGCGCGGGTGCGGTCGTTGAGGTCGTGGTAGAACACTTCCGACAGCAACATGCCCTGCGACGCTTCGAGGCCGATCGCCTTGATGTCCTGCACGAACATGATCATGCCCGCGAGCTGCGCGCCGCGCCGCGTCAGGCCGAATTCATGCGCCTGCTTCACGCAGTTCACCATGTCCGCCGCCGCCATGGCGAGCCCGACCACCTTCGCCCGCGACGCCTGCGCCTGCAGCAGGAAGGAGGAGAAGTCGGCCGTGCCCGGGAAGGGATAGCGCGCGGAGCCCAGCACCCGCCCGCCGGCCTTGGTCACGAATTCGCCGACATCGCGTTCGAGCTGGTGGCCGAAGGCATAATCCGCCGTGATCATGTACCAGGTGTTGCCGCCCGCACGCACCGAGGCACCGCCCACGACGTTCGAGAACATCCAGGTGTCGTAGGTCCACTGGATGGTGTTCGCCGTGCATTGCGGCCCGGTCAGCGCCGAGGACGCCGCGCCCGAGGCGAGCTGCACCTTGTCCTTGTCCTTCACCAGGTTCGCGACGGCGAGCGCGATGGCCGAGTTGTTGGACTCGCAGATCATGTCCACGCCGTCCTGGTCGATCCAGCGCCGGGCGAGTGCCAGCGCCGCATCGGGGCGGTTCTGGTGGTCGCCCTGGATCACCTCCACCCGGATGCCGCGGCCGGCCATGCCCATGTCCTCGACGGCTTGCTGCGCGGCGGCGAGGCTGGTGGGCCCGGAGGTGGAGCGGTAGGGGCCGGAGAAATCGGCCAGCACGCCGATGCGGATCACCTGCTCGCGCGGCTGCTGCGCCCAGGCGCGGCCGGAAGTCAGGGTCGCGGCACCAGCAACGGCGCCCCCCGCCAGGATCTGGCGGCGGTTCACGATGGTCATGGTCTGGACGGCTCCCGATTGTCGTTCGAGGTTGCGGTCCATCCCGTTGCATGGGCCCGGCCCATGCGCAAGCGGGGCGCGCGGCATGCGGCCACGCGCCCGGCCGAATCGCGGTTCAGAAGCGGAAGTTCAGGCTGACGCCCGGTGCCGGCGCGTAATAGGCGGGCGGCGGCGGCGCGTAATAAACCGGCGGGGGCGGCGCGTAATAGACCGGCGGCGGCGGCCGGTAGTACCGCGGCGGGGGCGGCGCGTAATAGACCGGCGGCGGCGGCGCCCAGCCGTAGTAGCCGGGCCCGTAGCCACCCCGGCGCCAGCGGCCGCGACCACCCTCACCGCCTTCGCCCACCGGCAGCAACGCCGATTGGCGGGTTTCCGGCAACGCGAGGAACGGGTTGGCCCCGGCGCGCGCGAGCGTCACGCCGGCGCCGCCATCCGCACCATCGGCCATGATCGGGGCCACGCTTGGCATGGCGGCCTGCGCGACACCGCCAAGCGTCACATGGGCGACGCCAAGCAGGATGGCGCTGATCGTCACAGGTCGCATCGGGCCCTCCGGCTGCCATTCGCGTGGTGTTCATATTGGCATGACAGCGCGACATGGCAGAGTCATGGCGGGCGTAGACACCGCGAAGACACAACATCGGGAGAGCTTGGCGCATGGATCGCGGTGCCCCTCCGTTCAGTATCGTCTCGGCCACGCCCGGTGTCGCCTGGCCCGCATTGCCCGCCGCGCCGGGCGCGGCGCTGTTGGCGATCCTGTTCCAGCTGGAACAATCGCAATGGTGGTCCGAGGAACGGCTGCGGCAGATGCAGCGCCGCCAATTGTCTGCCCTGCTGGCCCACGCGCGGGACCAGGTGCCCTTCTACCGCGGCCGGCTGCCGCGCGACTGGCCGGACCCCGCCGATGGCGCGGCATGGGAAGCGGCCTGGCAGTCCCTGCCGGTGCTGCGGCGGGAGGAGATCCAGGCGGCGGACGCCAGCGAGACGATGCTCGCCGACGCGCTGCCCCAGGGGCATGGCGAGTACCGGGAGGTCTTCACCTCCGGCTCGACGGGCATGCCGATTCGGGCGGTGCGCAGCCAGCTCTGGGAACTGGTCTGGAGCGCCTTCACGATTCGCGACCACCTCTGGCACCGCCGCGACCTGACCGGAACGATGGCGGTGATCCGCGAGAGCGGCGCGGGCAAGGCCGCCTGGCCCGATGGCGACGCGCAGCAGGGCTGGGGCTTTTCCAGCGCCGGGCTGTTCGAGACTGGGCGCCTCGTCAGCCTGAACGTGACGACGCCGGTAGAACAGCAACTCGAATGGCTGGTGCGGCAGGACCCGGATTATGTGCTGTCGCATCCGAACATCCTCGCCCGGCTGGCGGCAGCATCGCGGGATGCCGGGGTGCGCCTGCCCCGGCTGCGTCAGGCGATCGCCATCGCCGAGATGCTGCGGCCGGACGCGCGGGACGTAATCGAGGCGGCCTGGCAGGTCCCGGTGATCGACATCTACAGCACGCGGGAGGCCGGCTATCTCGCACTGCAATGCCCCGACCACCCGCATTTCCACGTGCAGTCGGAAGGGCTGCGGGTGGAGGTCATCGGCGAAGACGGGCAGCCCTGCCGCCCCGGGGAGACCGGGCGGGTGCTGGTGACGCCGCTGCACAACCTCGCCATGCCGCTGATCCGCTACGACATCGGCGATGCGGCGGAGGTCGGGCCGCCCTGCCCCTGTGGCCGCGGGTTGCCCGTGCTGAGCCGCATCCTGGGCCGGCGGCAGAACATGCTGCGCCTGCCGGGCGGGGAACGGCGCTGGCCGCTGCTGTCCTCGGGCGACCTGTCGGGGCTGGTCGCGGCGGTGCCGCCGCTGCGCCAGTACCGCATCGCGCAGAAGGCGCTCGACCACCTGCATGTCTCACTCGCCGTGGTGCGGGCGCCGACCGCGGCGGAGGAGGACGCAGTCATCGCCTGGGCGCGGAAGAAGTTCGGCGCCGCCTTCCGCGTGACGGTCGAGGCGATGGCGGAACTGCCGCGCAGCGCGGCCGGGAAGTTCGAGGATTTCGTCTGCGACATGCCGGACGGGGGGTAGCCGGGGTTTCGCAGGCCGCGCACCCGCGCCATGATCCGGGTGCTCACCTCATTCGGGACTGCGACCATGGCGCTGCGCTGCGACCTCATCATCCGCGATGCGACGATCTTCGACGGGACGGGCGGGCCGCGCCGGCGTGGCGACGTCGGCGTGACGGGGGACCGCATCGTCGGCGTGGGCGACCTTGGTGGCGCCTCGGCGGATCGGGAGGTGATGGCGAATGGCCGCGCCCTCGCGCCAGGTTTCATCGATGCGCATACCCATGACGACCGCGCGGTGATGTGCGGGCCGGAATGCATGACCTGCAAGATCAGCCAGGGCGTGACCACGGTCGTCGTCGGCAATTGCGGCGTATCGCTGTCGCCCGCGCGGTTCAAGCGCGTGCCGCCGCCGCCGCTCGACCTGATCGGGGAGGACGGGTGGTGGCGCTTCGACAGCTTCGGCGACTACGCGCATGAGCTGAAGAAGCGCGGGTCGGAGGTGAACACCTACGCCCTGGTCGGCCACCAGACCATGCGCGTGGAGGCAATGGATGGCGACGTGATGCGCGTCGCCAAGGATTCCGAGATCGAGCACATGCGCCTGCGGGTGAAGAACTCGTTGGCCGAGGGCGCGTCCGGCTTCTCGACGGGCCTCTACTACCCGCCCAACATGCATGCGACGACCGAGGAGGTGATCGCGGTGGCCGAGCCGCTGCGCACCTTCGGTGGCATCTACGTCACCCATATGCGCGACGAGGCGGACCGCGTGCTGGCCTCGATCGAGGAGACGGCGAAGATCGGAAAGCGCGTCGGCGTGCCGGTCTGGGTCAGCCACCACAAATGCTCGATGCCGGAGAATTACGGGCGTTCGACGCAGACGCTGCCGCTGATCGATGCGATCAACCAGACGCAGGACATGTTCTTCGACATGTATCCCTATCCGGCCGGGTCCACCGTGCTGATGCCGGACCGCCTGCGCGACGACGTGAAAGTCATGATCACCTGGTCGATCCCGCATCCGGAGATGGCGGGGAAGTACCTGTCGGACATCGCGCGCGGCTGGAACACTGATATCCGCCAGGCGGCCCAGCGCCTGCTGCCTGCCGGCCAGGTCACCTGGCAGATGGATGAGGAGGATGTGCGGCGCATCATGGCGCATCCGTCCTCGGTGATCGGGTCGGACGGCATTCCGCATGACGCGCATCCGCATCCGCGGCTGTGGGGCACCTTCCCGCGCGTGCTGGGGCTCTATGCGCGGCAGTTGCGGCTGTTCAGCCTGGAGACCGCCATCCACAAGATGACGGGCCGCACCGCGAACCTGTTCGGCATGATCGATCGCGGCGAGATCCGCGAGGGGGCCTATGCCGACCTGGTGCTGTTCGATGCGGACACGGTGATCGACCGTGCGACCTTCGAGGAACCGAAGCAGGTCAGCGCGGGCATCGAGGAAGTCTGGGCGAACGGCGTCGTCACCTATGTCGCGGGCAAGGGCGCGACCGGGGAGAAGCCGGGGCGGCTTGTCACGCGCAACCGCGTGTGATTGCCGGCGCGGGCGAGCCAGGGTGACCGCGAACGCGCAATTGGCAGGTGCAATTGCGCACCGCACTGGCTACCGTTGCCGAAGATCAAATGAAGATGGCGTAGAACAATGGTGCGGCGTCTGGTCCGAGGCCTAGCCCGAAGGTTGTTTGCAACGCCGCCACCCGAAGCGCCACCCGACGCTTCACCAGCGAGCCGCATCATCGAGTTGCCGCCGGTACGACCAGCACCTGCGCCTGCCGACTTCATCGAACGTCAGGCCAATGCGCTCAGCATCGAAGGCATGATGTCTGATTTCTCGATGCAAGTCATGGATGCCGTCCTGGCGCATCAGGCGGCACGTGACGTGATGGGGCACATACTGGAGATCGGGGTCTGGAAGGGCCGCTCGGCATCGATCATGAGCGCCCATATCCGTTCAGGAGAGCGCTTCATCCTGTGCGACGTGAACCAGCTCCTGACGGAGGAGGTGCTCGGCAAGTTCTATGCCCGTCCCGAATTCGTTCAGGCCAGTTCCAAAGAGTTCGCTGCGCATTTCGATGTCGCGGCAATTCGCGGCTCCGTGCGATTCGCTCATGTCGACAGCGGCCATGGATACCGGGACACCCTGGCCGAGATGGCCCTCGTCGACGAGATCCTGGCACCGAACGGCGTAGTGTGCCTCGACGACTTCACGAACCTCAACTACTCGCAGATCCTGCCTGCGGTATTCAAGTATCTATACACCACGGACACGGACCTGACCTTCTTCCTGGTGACGAACGACAAGGGCTACCTGTGTCGCCGTCCGTGCTTTGAAGACTACGCGACCTTCGTGCTGCAACAGATCATCCAAGAGATGCGCCTGCGCGGCAACGCAGGCACCATGATCGCGCGTACCGACCTGGATCCGGAATATCGTCCCTTCTACCTCCGGCCACGTGAACCGGGCGAAACGGGCGACCACTACGGACTGGCCCTATACGCAGCGTGCTACGAGACGCCATAGCGTCGTCCGCACGGCGCAGGCTTCCGACACCATCGTGACGAGGCGACCCGTCGACCGCGCGGGCGAACGAAGCAGACCGGCGTGGCTGGTCCTTCAGCACCCGGCGGCGGCAAACACCCGAGACGGGGTCACGAATTCCTCCTGCGCCGCGACGGTCAGGATCTCCCGCGATCCGGCCTCGGCCGTCCGGCGCAGCAGACCGAAGATCGACGATGCCGCAGCCGACAGCGCGGCATCCGTCCCGCCGCGCAACCGGTGGAACAGGAACAATGCGGCGATCGCATCGCCCGCACCATTGACCGACACCGGCAGCATCGGCGTGGACAGCCGCCAGAAGCGACCGCCCTCGCCCGCCAGCATGCCGATCTCGCCATCCGGCGTGTCAGCGAGCCGGAGCGACGTCACCAGCACGCAGCGCGGCCCGCGCGCCTGAAGGGCGGCGATCGCCTGCTTCGCGTCGTCCAGCGTCGTGACCTCGCGCCCCGTCAGCCATTCCAGCTCGAACTGGTTGGGGGTGATGATGTCGGCCTCGGGCAGGGCCTCGTCGCGCAGGAATTCGGGAATGCCGGGGCGGACGAAGACGCCGCGCCCGACATCGCCGATCACCGGGTCGCAGCACCACAGCGCCGCCGGATTCGCCGCCTTCACCCGCCGTGCGGCATCGCGGATGGCCGCACCGATCTCGGCCGAGCCCATGTAGCCCGACAGCACCGCATCGCAGCGCGCCAGCGCGCCGCGTTCCTCGATGCCCGTGACGCAGTCCTGGATCAGCTCGGCGCCGAAGACCTGGCCGCGCCAGGCACCATAGCCGGTGTGGTTGGAGAACTGGACGGTGTGGATGCCCCAGACCTCCGCACCCAGTCGCTGCAGCGGGAAGATCGCGCTGGCATTGCCGACATGGCCATAGGCGACCCAGGATTGGATGGACAGGATCGAGGTCATCGGCGCATCCGAGGAAACGAAGGGGCGCGGACGCTAGAGCAGATCGCGGCCGGGTGGAATCACCCGGCCGCGTGAAGCGCCCATCCGAGATTCAGGGCGGGGGCGGTTCCGCCTGGGCAGGCGCGCCGCGGGCGGGTCGGTCCGCCACCCCCCTCCTTGCGCGGTCAAGCGATGCACGTCCATTCTCGCAGCTTAAGTCCGGGGGCCAACCCCGGTCGGAAACCCCGAGGGAGGAACCCGGATGACCGCATCCCTGACGCGTCGTGAGGCGCTGACCGCCGGCTTCGGCACCGTGCTGCTGCCCGCGACGCTGTCCGCCCAGCCGGCCGCCAAGCCCGCCGAGTTCAAGATCGGCGTCACCACCTTCCTCTCCGGCCCGGCCTCGGTCTTCGGCGTCCCGTCGCGCAAGGCCTGCGAGATGCTGGTCGACCAGATCAACGCCTCCGGTGGGATCGCCGGCGTGCCGCTGCGCGCCACCTTCGTGGACGAGGCCCCTGGCACCGACCACCTGGTCGGCGAGATGCGCCGCCTCGTGCAGTCCGAAGGCGTGCACGTGCTGTTCCAGTCGATCTCCTCGGGCTCCTGCCTGGCCTGCACGCCGCTGTCGCGCGAATTGTCGAAGGTGATGCTGCTGTGGGATTGCGGCACCCAGCGCATCTTCGAGGAGAACCGCTGGGACTACGCCTTCCGCACCCAGGGCTACGGCACGCCGGAAGTGCTCGCGCCGCTGCTGTACCTGCTGAAGAAGAAGCCAGACTTCCGCACTGTCGCGGTGATCAACCAGGACTACGCCTGGGGCCGCGATTCCTGGGAGCTGTGGAAGACCGGCATGGACGCGCTGAAGCCCGGCGTGCGCGTGGTGGCCGAGATGTTCCCGCGCCTCGGCTCGACCGACTTCTCGACCGAGATCACCCGCCTGCTCGCGCTGCGCCCCGATGTGATCCTGTCCACGTCGTGGGGCGGTGAGCTCGTCACCTTCATCCGCCAGGCGACCGAGCGTCGTCTGCATGAACGCACCACCTTCGTGCTGCCGGTGGCGGAAGCCTCGCTGCAGATCCTGGGGCGGACCATGCCGGAAGGCCATGTCATCGGCACCCGCGGCGACCATTGGAACAACCACCCCTCGCCGGCCAACCCGCAGCTGTTCAACGACTTCGTCAACGCCTACCGCACCCGCTTCAACGAATACCCGATCTATCCGTGCCACCACATGGCGCAGGCGGTCTGGGCGCTGAAGGCGGGTGTCGAGAAGGCGGTGGCGGCGAAGAATGGCGGCTGGCCGTCGGACCTGGAAATGGCCAATGCCTTCCGCGGCCTGACCTTCCCGACGCCGACCTCGACCATCACGCTGCGCGAGGACGGCCAGGGGCTGGAGGACCAGATCGTCGGCCTGTCGTCCTTCAATGACCGCTTCCCCTTCGCGGTGCCGAAGGAGATGATCCAGTTCCCCGGCGCCGAGGTTTCCGCCCCCGTCGGGCAGAAGTCCACCGACTGGCTGAAGACGCTGCAGGCGGGCTTCATCGCCTCTTCCGGCCGGCCGATCGGCTGAGCCGCGCGCCATGGCCGAGTGGTTCCAGGACAATGGCCTTCTGCTCGGCCTGGCCTTGCTGGATGGGCTTTCTTCCGCCGGATTGATCTTCCTTGTCGCGGTGGGGCTCAACCTCGTCTTCGGCGTGCTGCGCATCGTCAATGTCGCGCACGGCTCGCTCTATGCGATCGGGGCCTATTCCGCGGCCTCGATCGGCATCTTCCTCAGCAGCCGCGGCCTGCCGGAATGGGCGTCGATCCCGACGCTGATCCTCTCGGCCGCGCTGGTGGGCGCGGTGCTCGGCCCGCTGATCGAACGCTTCCTGCTGCGTCGGATCTACGCGCAGGAGGAAGTGGTGCAACTCCTCGTCACCTTCGCGCTGTTCATGATCCTGGAGGACGTGCAGAAGCTCGTCTGGGGCGTGCAGCCGATCCACCATGATGCTGCGATGAAGTGGCTTGGCACCATCGACGTGCCCTTCGGCGCCGACTTCATCCCCTTCACCAACTACCAGCTGTTCATCCTGCCGGGCATCGCCGTGATCACGCTGGCGGGCCTCGCCTGGTTCCTCCGGCGCACGCTGATGGGCCGGGTCATCGTCGCCGTCACCACCGACCGCGAGGCCGCGACGGCAATGGGCATCGACGCGGCGAAGATCTTCCTCCTCACCTTCACCTTCGGCGCGATGCTCGCGGCCCTCGGCGGCGCGCTGTCCTCGCCGACCGCCGCCCTGGTGCCGGGCATCGGCGCGCAAACCATCGTGCTGTCCTTCGCCGTGGTCGCGACCGCCGGCCTCGGCCAGATCGAGGGCGCGGCGCTGACCTCCCTGATGATGGGCCTCGGCCGGTCCATCGCCGTGTATTTCGAGCCGGAACTGGAAGTCGTGGTGCCCTACATCATCATGGTGCTGGTGCTGCTGGTCCGCCCGCAGGGGCTGTTCGGCGTGATGGAAACGCGCCGCGTATGAGGAAGATCGAACCCTTCCTGGCGCTGCTGCTCGCGGCGGCGATGATCACGGCGGCCGTCATGGCGCCCTGGCTGCGCTTCGTGCTGACCATCGCGCTCGCCAAGGGCATCGCGGTGGTGGGCATCCTGCTGCTGCTGCGCGCGGGGCAGGTTTCCTTCGGCCATGCGCTGTATATCGCCTTCGGGGCCTATACCGTCGCCTTCCTGGCACCGCGCTTCAACGATGCGGTGCTGCTGCTGGCCTTCGCCGCGGTGGGCGCGGGCGTCCTCGGACTTCTGATCGGGCTGTTCGTCACGCGCTACCGGCAGATCTTCTTCGGCATGCTGAACCTCGCCATGTCCATGGTGTTCTATTCGCTGCTCGAGAAGCTCTACCACTACACCAAAGGCAGCGACGGCATCCGGGTCGAGGTGATGCCCGTGGCCGGCCAGGCGCTCGACCGCATCGCCTATGAATGGACGATCTTCGGCATCGCGCTGGGCCTTGCCTTCGTCATCGGCCTGCTCGTCCGCCTCTACCTGTCCTCCCCGATGGGCGAGGCGCTGGCCGGCATCAAGACGCGCGAGACGCGGCTGGAGTTCATGGGCGTGCCGGCGCGCGGCGTGCTGCTCGCGGCCTATGTCATGTCGGCCGCGCTCGGGGGCATCGGCGGGGCGCTGATCGCGATGACCTCGCGCCATGTCACGCCGCTGCTTGCCTATTGGACCTCCTCGGGCGAACTCGTCTTCATCGCCATCCTGGGTGGTGCGGGCGGCGTGCTCGGGCCGTTCCTGGGTGCGGCAGCCTATGAGCTGGTGCGCATCTACGCGGCGGCCTCCTTCGCCGATGCCTGGCAGATGATCCTGGGTGCGGTGTTGCTGCTGGTCATCCTGTTCGCGCCGGGCGGGCTGTGGGGCATGGCCAAGCGGGTCTTCGACAAGGGGGGCGCGCGATGAGCGAGGTCCTCCTCCAGGCCACCGACCTGCGGCTCGCCTTCGGCGGGGTGAAGGCGGCGGATGGCATCAATCTCGGCGTGATGAAGGGCGAGTTCCTCGCCATCATCGGCCCCAACGGTGCCGGCAAGACCACCTTCATCAACATGTCCACCGGCTACCTGCGGCCGAATTCGGGGGACATCACCTATGAGGGCCGGCGCATCGTGGGGATGTCGCCGCGCGCCATCGTCAAGCTCGGCATCGCGCGCTCCTTCCAGTTGCCGCAGCTGTTCGTCGAGCACACGGTCGAGCAGAACATCGCGCTCGCCGTCGCGTCGCGCGACGGCATCTGGTCGCCCCTGGCCCCGCTGCTGCGCCCCCGCTACCGCGACGAGGCGCGCGACCTGCTGGACCGCTTCGGCCTGTCCTCCATCGCCGACACCCGCGCCGATGCCTTGAACGAGGGCGCACGCAAGCTGGCCGACATCGCCATGGCCGTGGCATTGAAGCCGCGGCTGCTGCTGATGGATGAACCGACCTCCGGCGTCGCGGCGTCGGAGAAGATGGCGATTGTCGAGACGCTCGTGAACGTGCTGCGCGATGCCAAGGTCACCGCCGTCTTCGTCGAGCACGACATGGACGTGGTCGAACGGTTCGCCGACCGTGTCGCGGTCTGGTCCCAGGGGCGCATCGCCGCCCTGGGCCCGCCGCAGGAGGTGCTGGCCGACCCCGCGGTGCAGCGCGACGTGATCGGGATCGAACGTCATGCTTGAGCTGTCGGGCGTGTCCGTCGCCATCGCCGGCGTGCCGGTGCTGCGCAACGTCTCCCTCTCCGTCCCCGCTGGCGGCCGCGTCGCGCTGATCGGGCGCAACGGCGCGGGCAAGACCACCACGCTGCGCACCTTGATGGGCCTGGTCAGCGCCGGGTCCGGCAAGGTGGTGATCGACGGGGAGGACGAGACCCGCCTGCCCCCGCATCACCGCCCGCGCCACGGCATCGGATACGCGCCGGAGGAACGGCGCCTGTTCGGCTCCTTCACGGTGGAGGACAACATGCTCCTCCCCGCGCAGGTGCTGCGGCTCGACCCGCCGGAGATCCAGCGCCGGCTGGAACGTGTCTATGCGCTGCTGCCGGAACTGAAGGACCTCGCGCCGCGCAAGGCCGCCGGGTTGTCGGGCGGGCAGGGCAAGATGGTGGCACTCGGCCGCGCGCTGATGGTGGGCACGCGCGCGGTGCTGCTGGACGAGCCCTTCCAGGGCCTCGCCCCGGCGCTGGCGCTGCGCTACGCGGAAGCCCTGAAGCGGCTCCGCGCGGCCCTGCCCGACGTCGCCATCCTGATCACGGAGAGCAATCCGGAACTGCTGCGGCCGCTGGTCGAGCAGACCTATGTGATCGAGCGCGGGGAGATCACCGCAGGCTGAAGGGCGCTACTGCGCTCACAACCATATCCGCCCGGATGGAGTCACCCGGGCGGATCGCTTTTCTTGTTGCTCCGGGCGGCCCGGCAGGCACTTGCAGGTCCACAACCCCGACAAGCCTCAAGAGCGTGACGGCACCGGATGCTTCGCCCTGCCAGAACGGCGCCGGCTACCGGGGCAGCGCGGATCGGTGGAAATGCACGATCCGCCAATCGGCCCCACGGCGGGCGACGACGAATGTCACGCGTCCTTCGAGAGTGTAGGTATTGCCGTCGCGAATACCGGTCGTGTCGTTCAGCCCCGTGACGAGGACCGAGTCATCGGACAGCACCATGACGTGCGGCGATGGCGTTTGCGTTCCCCGTGGCCGGTTGCTCAGGAGGGCACCCTCGAAGTAGCGGCGGATCGCGGCCGGGTCCGTCACGACCGTCTTGCTTCCGGTGCCCATGAACAGGGCGTCCGGGGCGTAAAGCGCGGTAATGGCGTCCACGTCCGAAGCCGCGAAAGCCTCTGACCACCGCTGCACGACAGCCAACGCCTCTTCCCGCGGTCCGGCGAAGGCCGCGGGCGACAGAAGAAGGCACGCGGCAAGCGCACCGGGAATCAATCGCATCGTATGCGCCTCCCGCCTGGAATCCTCAACGAAGCAGCGCACCGGAGCCCTGGCGCTGGCACGCGCATCCTCATGCGACAGGCCACGACAATGCCCCGCCCGCAACCGCCCATCGGAGAACGGCGCGATGCGGCAACGCGCATCGCGCCGTAAGCACCGCCTGCCCTGATCGCAGAATTGGTGCGGCACCTGACATTGCAGGCCCTCAATTCGCCGCCACGAACGCCCGCGCCGCCACCAGTTCCGGCCGCGCCGTATCCGCCCGCGCCGCGATCACCAGCAGCGCGTCGTAATGCCGGCGCGCCGCCGCGCGATCACCGGCCTTCTCGGCCGCCTGCGCCGCGCCCGCGACGGCGCGGAAGCGACGCGGCTCGATCTCCAGCACCGCCTCGAATTCGCGCTGCGCCTCGGCGTTGCGGCCCATCAGGGCGAGCATCTCGGCCAATTGCTCGCGCGCCGGCATCAGTGGCCCGGGCGTAACCGGGTGCTTGTCGGTCCGGGCCTCCCGCTCCGTCGCCTGGCGCAGCAGGGCGAGCCCCTCCTCCTGCTGACCGCGCGCGAAGGCCACCCAGCCTTCGGCGGCGAGGCGCAGGAGATCGGTTTGCTCCTGCCAGTAGGGATCGCGCCCCTGCAGGGCCGCGACAGCCGTGCGCAGCGCCTCGACATCGGTGGCCGCGGCATCCGGCCGGCCGGCGCGTGCGGCGCCGATCGCGCGGGTGAAATGCGTATTCGCATCGACGAAGGGCGCATTCTGCGGGCGAGTGTCGAGCGCCGAGGCTTCATCCCACGCGCCGCGTTCCAGCGGCCAGCGCGCCCGCATCGCCGTCAGGCCCCAGGCGAAGATGGGTGCCGGCGCGGTCCAGCCGTCGAAGCGCGTCAGGCCGGCCAGCACCGCGCGCGCGGCGCCGTCCTGCCCGGTCTGGAGGTAGCCATAGACCAGGTAGTCATAGGCGTGGATCTCGTCGAACACGGCTTCCCGCGCGCGGGCCGTCTCGGCCGATCGACGGTTGGTCTCGATCGAATCCTCCCACCGCCCGACGCGCGTGAAGATGTGGGATGGCATGTGCAGCGCGTGCGGCGCGTCGGCCGCGATGGCGGCATAGCGTTCGGCCGCAGGCACGCCACGCCCAGCCAGCGCCGGCGTGTCGTAGGTATGGATCAGGTAGTGCGCGACGCCCGGATGCTGCGGCTGGCGCCCGGCCTCGCGTTCCAGGATGTCGGCCGCGCGGATCTGCCGCGCATAGGTCTTGTCGGTCGGCGGCGCGACCATCACCAGGGCGAGGGCATATTGGATGGCGATCTCGGAATCGTCCGGGAAGCGCTCATTGAGCTGCGCCATCGCCTGTTCATAGCGTTCCATGCGCGCGCGGTGCTGTGTCGGATCTTCGTTCCCATACAGCGCAGACAGCGCGGCGATCAGGCCCGCCTCGCGCTCGCTGCGCGCGCCTACCCGCTGCGCCTCGGCCAACAGGGCGCGTCCGGCGCGCAGATTGGCCACGGTCGTCACGGTGAAGGGGTTCACCAGCAGCGCCAGGGCTTCGCCCCAATAGGCCATCACGCAGGATGCATCGGTCTCGCGCGCCTTGCGGAAGGCCTCGGCCGCGGCCTGGTACCAGAAGGAATGCTGCAGCAGCATCGCGTGGTTGAAATCGGCCTGCGCGGCCGGTGAGCAGGTGACCGGAAAGTTGACCGTGCCGAGCACCTGGTGCGTGCGATGCGCGGTATCGGCTGCCGGTGCTGTCTGCGCCTGGGCGAAGGCGCCGGGCGTCAGGACCAGGCCGGCCGCCAGGGCGGCGCGGGTTCCCGTTTTGCGGAACATGCTGTTCCCTCCCTTGCTGTGAGGGAGCAGTCCGCCAGGGGCTGCCTTCCCGTGGCGGGCTCCCGGCGGCGGACCCTGGACCTTTCGTCTCGGTATCGCAAGTAAAAGCGACGGCGCGGTTGCACCGGCCCCGCCCCTCCCCTATACGCCGCATCTTCCCTGCCCGCCGGTCGGCATCGTCGGGCGTTCCTGCATGAGTGTCGCCCGATGAAGTCCGATATCCATCCCGACTACCACGAGATCACCGTCATCATGACCGACGGGACCGAGTTCAAGACGCGGTCCTGCATGGGCAAGGCCGGCGACACGCTGCGTCTGGACATCGACCCGAAGTCGCACCCGGCCTGGACCGGCCAGCAGCGCGTGATCGACACGGGCGGCCAGATCGCCAAGTTCAACAAGAAGTTCGCCGGCATCGGCGCCCGCAAGAAGGGTTAATCTTTTCGCGCCCTCAGACGGCGGGCGCAGCCCATCCGGGCTGCTTGCCTTCGCGCAATGCGTTGCTGCGTTGGCGATTGCAGTCGGTCTGGGCGCGGTCGCGCTTTGCGCTCACGGCCCGAGGCGAAAGCCTCGGGCCGTTTTGCGTTCTGGTGCGGCGTTCGCGTCCCCTTGAAGCCGCCGAACCCTCCACTTACCTCCATTCCTGTCGATGGCGCCCCTCGGGGGCCATCGGCGCGGAACGGCAGGGTCGCCCTTTTGGGGACCCAGTGAGCCCGGATCCGCCCCGCAACGAACCTTGCTCAAGGCAGGAGGTTCCATTGAACGCGATCGACTTCTCCCCCCTCTTCCGTTCCGCCATCGGCTTCGACCGTCTCGCGCGCCTGATGGACAACGCGCGCAACGTCACCGACGCCACCGGCTACCCCCCCTACAACATCGAGAAGACCGGTGAGGACAGCTACGTCCTGACCATGGCCGTCGCCGGCTTCTCCGAGGCCGACATCGAAATCACGGCCCAGGAGAACACCCTGACCGTCGCCGGCAAGCCCCAGGCCCAGCCCGAGGACGGCCGCCGCTTCCTGCACCGCGGCATCGCCGGCCGCGCCTTCGAGCGCCGCTTCGTCCTCGCCGACCACATCGTGGTCGAAGGCGCCGACCTCGCGAACGGCCTGCTGCACGTCGCGCTGAAGCAGGTGGTGCCCGAGACGCTGAAGCCGCGCCGTATCCCGGTGCAGGGCACGCGCCCGGCCCTCGAGACCACGGCCGAGGCGGCCTGACGAGACCTCCGGGGGAGGAACACTTCCCCCGGGGCCCCCTTCGTTTTCTGTCTGTCAGGCCGGCGCGCCCGGCCCGGCAGGCAGGCCCATCAAGCGAATGCCCGGCCCAGGGTCACGTCCTGGCCGGGCATTTTGCGTCAGGTGCCGCAGAAGGTGGCGGTCACGCGCTCCTCGGGAAGGGGTGGCTCGGCGAAGCGCTCCCGGCCCGGTTGGTCGTCGAAGGGACGCGCCAGCACCGCCAGCAGTTCCTCGAACGGGGCGAGGTCGTCGCGCTGCACGGCAGCGGCCAGGGCTTCCTCGACCAGATGATTGCGCGGGATGAAGGCGGGGTTCACCAGCCGCATCGCAGCGCCTCGGCCCGGCGACTCCTGCGCCAGCCGCGCCCGCCAAGCGACACCCCAGCCATCATAGGCTGCCGGATCCGCGAACAGCGCCCGCACCGAGGCATCCGCCGCTACATCATCCGCCGCATCCGCCAGCCGCCGGAAGGTCAGCGTGAAGTCCGCTTCATTCGCGGCCATCCGCACCAGCAGGTCCTGCAGCAGGTCCTCGTCACCCTCCCGCGCCTCGGTCAGCCCGACCTTGCGCAGCAGGCCGTCGCGCCACGCCGCGCCGAAGCGCGGTCCGAAGCGGGACAGCGCCTCCTTGGCCTTCTCGAGCGACGTGTCCTCATCCGCGTCGATCAACGGCAACAGGCATTCCGCCAGCCTTGCGAGGTTCCAATGCGCGATCCCCGGCTGGTTGCCGTAGGCATAGCGCCCCTGCTGGTCGATCGACGAAAACACCTTCTCCGGGTGATAGGCATCGAGGAAGGCGCAAGGCCCGTAGTCGATCGTCTCGCCCGAGATGGCGCAATTGTCGGTGTTCATCACGCCATGGATGAAGCCGACCAGCATCCAGCGCGCGATCAGATCCGCCTGTCGTGCGACCACCCCTTCCAGCAGCGCCAGCGCCGGGTTCGGCGCATCCGCCGCCGCCGAATCGTGCCGGGCGATGGCGTAGTCCGTCAGCACCCGCAGCGCGTCCGTATCCCGCCGCGCGGCGAAATACTGGAAGGTGCCGACGCGGATGTGGCTCGCCGCGACGCGGGTCAGCACCGCGCCCGGCAGCGCATCCTCGCGGAACACGAAATCGCCGGTCGCGACAGCAGCAAGTGCGCGCGTCGTCGGGATGCCGAGTGCGGCCATCGCCTCGCCGATGATGTATTCGCGCAGCACCGGCCCGACCGCCGCGCGCCCGTCGCCGCGGCGGGAGAACGGCGTCGGCCCCGAGCCCTTCAGTTGGATGTCGCGGCGTTCGCCCGCTGGCGTGACCACCTCCCCCAGCAGGATGGCGCGGCCATCGCCGAGGCTCGGAGTGAAATGCCCGAACTGGTGCCCGGCATAGGCCTGGGCGATCGGCTCCGCGCCCTCGGGCACATGATTGCCGGCCATCATCGCCACCCCGGCCGGGGAAGCGAGCCAAGCGGGATCAAGCCCCAGCGCCTCCGCGAGGCCGGTATTCAGCCGCAGCAGGCGCGGCGCGCTGACCGGCGTCGGCGCCAGCCGCGCGAACAGCCGTTCCGGCAGGCGGGCATAGGAATTGTTGAAGGCCGGGCGGGTGCCGGCCTCGGGCGGGGGGGCGGGCGCGATGATGGATGTGTCCGGCATGGTTCCTCGCAGATCGCGCTCCGTGGCCCCGCCGACAAGCCCTACCCCTTGCGGAAGAACGCCTCGGCGGCCGCGCGGTGATCGTTGCGCGACCCGATCGCGATCTCGGCGCGAGCGATCTCGGCCTGCAGTTCGGCTATGTAGTCCTGTAGCTGCGACACATCCCAGCCATCGAATTTCGGCTTCTCCAGCACCTGCCGGCGGCGCGGTTCCGCATCCTCATCCATCGCGGGCATGTTGCCTCCTTTCCCATCAAGGCTTTGACCCTGCCATTCTGCCTGATTATACGGGGCGCGACATTGTCGCGGGGGTTCGCTCCTGCCGCCCCTCCGGCCATCCGAGGTCCGCCCATGCCCCAGCCGCTCATGCCGAAGGCCACCGCCGTGTGGCTGATCGACAAGACGTCGCTTTCCTTCGACCAGATCGCCGACTTCGTCGGCATGCACCCGCTTGAGATCCAGGCCATCGCGGATGGCGAGGTGGCGCAAGGCATCGTGGGCTTCGACCCGGTCGGTTCCGGCCAGCTGACGCGGGAGGAGATCGCCCGCTGCGAGGCCGATCCCAACGCCCGGCTGCATCTGCAGGAAAGCACGATCGTGCTGCCGAAGCAGCGTGCCAAGGGTGGACGCTACACCCCGGTGTCCAAGCGCAACGATCGGCCGGACGGCATCGCCTTCCTGCTGCGCAACTACCCCATGCTGCCGGATGCGGTGGTCGCGAAGCTGCTCGGCACCACCAAGGACACCATCGCCAAGGTGCGGGACAAGACCCACTGGAACAGCCCGAACATCAAGCCGCGCGATCCGGTCATCCTGGGCCTGTGCACCCAGTCGGACCTCAATGCGGCGATCCAGGCCGCCGGTGGCAGCCTGACGCCGCCCCCGCCGGCCGAAGACGCCGCCTGAAACGACAGCGGCCTCGTGGCGCGCTCCACCATTGTTCGGATCGCGGCCCCGCCGCGATCCGGGAGCGCAAGGCACAACTGCGCCCAACCCGCCAGCCGCCCCAGCGCATGGCGCGAAGGCAAGGCGGCCGGATGGCCGCCGCCGGCCGTCTGAGGATCAACAAAAACTCAGTGCGGCTTGCTGGTCCGCAGGCGTTCCATTTCCTCCTTGAGGCGGAGCTTCTCGCGTTTCAGCCGGACCAGTTCGGTGTCGTCCGGCCTTGGACGGCGGTCTTCATCCAGGATTCGGCGCTCGAGGGCGGCGTGGCGTTCCTCGAGTGAGGCGATCCGGGCGTCCATGGGCATGCGCTGCGCATCCTCATTGCTGTTGAGTGCCGCGCCGACCGGCAGCGGCACCGGGAAGGAGCTGTTGCCGCCCCTTTCCGGCCGGATGTGCGATGGACCGGAATGGCCTGTCGCGCCCCGGCCCGATCATGTTAAGGGCGATGGCATCAGGAATGCACCTTCAACTTCGTTCCGGGGCCGCCGGCCATGATCGCCGACCGTGACGCCATGCTCCGCCGCCTGCACGAGTTGCGCAGCGAGCACCGCGACCTCGACACCGTCATCGCAAGACTCGATGGGTCGCCGGTGGATCAATTGCAGTTGCAGCGGCTGAAGAAGCGAAAACTGAAGCTGAAGGATGAGATTGCCTGGCTCGAAGGGCGCCTCGTTCCCGATATCATTGCTTGAGGTTTCGCTTTGCCCTCAAACGCCGGGAGCGGCCCATCAGGGCCGCTTGGCTTCGCGCCATGCACTGCCGTATTGGCGGCCGCTGACAGCCCGGGCGCGGTCGCGCTTTGTGCTCGCGGATCGAGGCACCGCCTCGATCCGTTTTGTTTCGCTTCGACTGACGGTGAATTGAATGACAGGTGACACCCCCCCGGCGCCGCTGGTCGGCATCATCATGGGCAGCCGTTCCGACTGGGAGACGATGCGCCACGCCGCCGAGACGCTCGAGAAGCTCGGCGTGCCGCATGAAACGCGGGTCGTCTCCGCCCATCGCACGCCGGACCGGATGGTGGACTACGCCCGCGCCGCCGCCGGGCGGGGCCTGAAGGTCATCATCGCCGGCGCCGGCGGGGCCGCGCATCTGCCGGGCATGACCGCGTCCATGACGCGGCTGCCGGTGCTCGGCGTGCCGGTCGAAAGCCATGCGCTCAAGGGCATGGACAGCCTGTTGTCCATCGTCCAGATGCCCGCCGGCATCCCGGTCGGCACGCTGGCCATCGGACGCGCCGGGGCGGTGAATGCCGGGCTGCTCGCTGCGGCGATCCTCGCCACCTCGGACCCGGCGCTGGCCGGACGGTTGGACGCCTGGCGCGCCGCGCAGACCGATTCGGTGCCGGACGCGCCGGCATGACCACCTTCCCCCTGCCCCCCGGTTCGATCATCGGCATCCTCGGGGGCGGGCAGCTTGGCCGCATGTCCGCACTTGCGGCGGCGCGACTCGGCTATGCCTGCCACGTCTTCGCGCCCGAGGCGGACTCGCCCGGCATGCAGGTCGCCGCGCACCGCACCGTCGCGGCCTATGAGGATCGCGCAGCCCTCGCCCGCTTCGCCGCCTCGGTCGCCGTGGTGACCTTCGAATTCGAGAACGTCCCCGCCGCGGCGCTCGAAGCGCTGGCCGGTCTCGTGCCCTGCCGGCCCGGCCTTGCCGCGCTGGTCACCTGCCAGGATCGCGCGGCGGAGAAGGCCTTCCTCGACCGTATCGGCGTGCCCGTCGCGCCCTGGCGGCTGGTCGAGAGCGAATCGGAACTCGCCGCCGCCGTGGCCGAGCTCGGCCTGCCGGCCGTGCTGAAGACGACGCGCCTCGGCTATGACGGGCGCGGCCAGGCGGTGCTGCGCGAAGTCGCGGACCTCGCCCCCGCCTTCGCGCGACTCGCGCCCAAGCCGCTGATCCTCGAGGCCTTCGTGCCGTTCGCGGCCGAGATCTCGGCGATCGCAGCGCGTGGGGCGGATGGCGCCGTCGCGGTGTTCGACCCGGTCGAGAATCGCCACGCGCACCACATCCTTGACCTGTCCTTCGCCCCGGCCCGCGTGCCGGCGGCAGTGGCAGAGGCCGCGCGCGCCCATGTCGCGGCGGTGGCCGAGGGACTCGAACTGGTCGGCCTCGTCGCGCTTGAGATGTTCCTGCTGCCGGATGGCCGGCTGATGGGCAACGAGATCGCGCCCCGGCCGCACAATTCCGGGCATTGGACCATGGATGCCTGCGCCGCATCCCAGTTCGAGCAGCATATCCGCGCCGTCGCCGGCCTGCCGCTCGCCTCGCCCGAGCGGCATCATGATGCGGTGATGCGCAACCTCATTGGACCGGAGGGACTCGACGCCTGGCCCCGCCTGCTGCGCATGGCTGGCGTCGTGCCGCATCTCTACGGCAAGGCCGAGGCCCGGCCCGGCCGCAAGATGGGCCACGCCAACCGCCTCCTGCCACATGGCAGCCTCGCGAATCTGACGGATTCCGAGGCACTCAAGGGCTTGTGACGGATTTGCCACCAACCCCCGTGGCAATGACGCAACACTCGACCGCCATCCCGTCTCAGGCCCTGGCGCATGTCGCGCAGAATGTTAGAAGGTAGCCGTGTCGAGCCCATGACACTGCAGGTGTCCGGGCTTCGAACGGATCTTATGGCCCTCGGGGGCCCGAGCAGGAGATTACCAATGAGCCTGAAGAAGGCGCTTCTTGCCGCGACGCTGCTGTCGCTGCCGATGGCCGCGACCGCGAACGCGCAGAGCTGGGACCCGCGGGTGCAGGGCATCTATGTCGGCGCCGGCCTTGGCGCCAACTACCTCGACAACTCCGACGCTGACCGCAACATCTCGATCTCCTTCGAGTGGGGCTGGGCCGGCGTGCTGTCGGTCGGCTACGGCTTCGGCAACGGCCTGCGCCTCGAGCTCGAGGGCAACTACCGCCAGAACGACGTCGACGGCATCGACACCCCGGGCGGCAGCCTGCCGCGCACGACCGGCACGGTCCGCAGCTACGGCCTGATGGTCAACGCGCTGTATGACTTCGTGCTCGGCCCGGTGATGCCCTATGTCGGCGTCGGCGCCGGCTATGTCTGGCACGACTACGACGGCGTCGGCTTCCAGGCCCGCAACGGCAACCAGTCGGGCAGCCTGAACATCGGCGGCACCAACGGCGCCTTCGGCTACCAGGCGATCCTCGGTGTGGCCTTCCCGATCGACTCCGTCCCGGGCCTGGCGCTGACCGCCGAAGGCCGCTTCATGGGCACGGCGTCTGAGGACGTGGACGGCCGCGTGAACGGCAACGTCACCGTGAACGGCCAGACCTTCCGTGACCGCGAGACGATCAAGTTCGCGTCGGACAACTACAACTGGTCGATCCTGTTCGGTGTTCGCTACAACTTCGGCCGCACCGCCGCCCCGGTCGCCCCGGTGGCTGCTGCTCCGGCTCCGGCGCGCACCTTCCTGGTGTTCTTCGACTGGAACCGCGACAACCTGACCGACCGCGCCCGCCAGATCATCGCGGAAGCGGCCCAGGCCCGCACCCGCCAGGCGGTCACCCGGATCGAGGTCAACGGCTACACCGACACCTCGGGCTCGGCCACCTACAACCAGGGCCTGTCCGTCCGTCGCGCCAACAACGTCGCTGCCGAGCTCGTCCGCCTGGGCGTGCCGCGCAACGAGATCGTGGCCCGCGGCTTCGGCGAGACCAACCTGCTGGTCCCGACCCCGGACAACACCCGCGAGCCGCAGAACCGCCGCGTGGAAATCATCCTCCGCTGATCTGCGCATCAGCGTCGGATACCGGAAAGGGGCGCCGAAAGGCGCCCCTTTCTGCGTTGCGGCACTGCCGGCGATACTCCACATTCCAGTGACGCTCATGACTGATACTCGCACCATGTCTCGCACCCGTGCCCGCCACCTCCGCCCGCTTCTGGGCGTTGCCCTGGCCGGCGCTTGGCTTGCCGCCGCCCCCGCCGCCCGCGCCCAGTTCACCGAAGGCCTCTACATCGCCGGTGGCGCGGGCTTCAGCCTGCTGCCGAACACGGGACTCGGGCTCGACTCGGCGGCAGTGACGGGGCTTGCCGCCGCGGGCTATGGCAACCGCGCGACCGTCGGCTTCGCCCCGGGCTTCGCGGGCGTGCTCAGCCTCGGCTGGGGCTTCGGCAACGGCCTGCGGGTGGAGATCGAAGGGTCCCTGCGCAGCAACGACACGGATGGTTCGTCCGGAGTCGCGGGCTGGTCGGCCGATGGGGGCATTTCCGGCCGCCAGGAATCCTGGGGCGTGATGGGCAATATCCTGCTCGATCTCGGCCAGATCGGGCCGGTGATGCCCTATGTCGGCGTCGGCGCCGGCTATGTCGTGACCGATTGGGCCGGGGTGCGCGGCTTCAGCCAGAACGGCGCGCTGCGCATGACCATCGACGACAGCGACGGTCGCTTCGCCTACCAGGGCATCGCGGGCCTCGCCTTCCCACTCTCCTTCGCCCCGGGCCTCGCGCTGACTGCCGAGTATCGCTTCCTCGGCACGCTGCAGCCGCGCCTGCAGGTTCGCTTCGACAACCCCGCCACCGGCGCCACCGTTGCCCGCGGCACGGCGGAACCCGACGCCTACAACCAGTCCGTCATGCTCGGCCTGCGCTACGCCTTCAGTGGCGGCCCGGCGGCAGCGCCGCCCGCCCCCGCCGCGGCGCCCGTGCAGCAGCGCAGCTTCATCGTGTTCTTCGACTGGAACCGCGCCGACCTGACCGAGCGCGCCCGCCAGATCATCACCGAGGCCGCCCAGCAGGCGCGCGCCCAGCGCACCACGCGGATCGAGGTCGCCGGCCACGCCGACCGCTCCGGCACGGTGCAGTACAACCAAGCCCTGTCCCGCCGCCGGGCGGAAACGGTGGCGGCGGAGCTGATCCGCCTCGGTGTCGCGCGGGAGGAGATCACCATCACCGCGCTCGGCGAAAGCCAGCCGCTGGTGCCGACGGCCGACGATGCGCGCGAGCCGCAGAACCGGCGGGTGGAAATCGTCCTGCGCTGACGGCCGCCCGCAGCATCCGGGCACGAAAAAGGGGCGGCCCCTGCGGACCGCCCCTTCTCGTTATCGCCGAAGGATCAGCGGCGCGCGCTGCGGCGCGCGGCAGGCGCGGCGGCAGCCCCGCAATCCGGTGCGTCATAGCCCTCGATGATGTTGCGCTCGTTCACGAGCTTCGGCAGGTCGGCCGCGGGGGTCTGCACCACCTGGCGGAACAGCGGCTCGGCATCGCGGCAGAAGAAGGAGCCGCTGCGCAGCGCATCCTGCGAATGCTCGTTCGCGAGGTTGGTGTTGTACTGGTCGAGCCGCCCGCCACGCGACGCGCCGCCATAGGCGCGCTGGAAGTGGCTCGCCGCCATGCGGTCGGCGGCCGAAAGGTCGGAGCCGAAGCGGCGCAGGAAGGCATTGTAGCCATCCGGCGCGTTGTAGGTCTGCCCGGTGCGGCACTGCAGCGCCGCCACCATCAGGTAGGACCGCAGGGCGCGGATCTCGATCGCCGCGCGTTCCTCCGGCCGCAGGCAGGCATTGGCCAGCGCGGGGCCGGCAATGACGACGCCGCAGAGCGCGGCGATGATGGTGCGGGTCTTGGTCTTCATCATGGGCGCCGGGCGCTCCCTTCTGGATCGGGGTGAACCGCCCGCGCACACGCCCCCGATTCCCGGTCGCGCGACAAAGCGGCTCCTGTGCCGGCTACTAGCCGGGCATGCGCGTCAAGGCCACGAAAATTTTGTTTCAATCCCTATCCGATACAGGGCCTTGCAGGCTGTGATGCAGATGGCGTTGTAAAATCAAGCCGCTCGGGCCGATGTCGCCTTCTTCCGGCAACGCTGCATCCGCGCCAAACCGGCCAGGCGACGGTCCAGGAAATCGAGCGCGGGGCCGACATCCTCCGCATCGTCGCGCAGCCAGAAGGCCAGGGTCGCGCCATAGATCGCCGCAAGGCTCGCCCGGCGCGTGTACCAGGACAGGTCGTCGGACCGGTCCCCGGCCGCCTGCCAGATGGCGCTGGCGGTGCGCGCGGCACCGCGCAGACCGGCGGGGGCATTCCAGGGCAAGGCGAGCACGGCCATCGCCAGGCGCGCCGCCTCCTTATGCGGTGCGATCAGATGCAGCCGCGCGGCAACCAGGGCGCGGATGCGCGCGGGAATGCGCAGGCCCGACACGTCGCCGGCCGCCGTCGCCATCTCCCGGTCGGTGAGGTCGATCCAGGCCTCGACGGCCGAGGCCACGCCACGCGGGAACAGGAAGGCGGCCTCATCCTCGGGCAGGCCCGCGGCCTTCAGGCCAGTGGCGATGGTCTGCCGCGTCCAGCCGGATCGCGGCACCAGGGGCAGGATGGCGCGGATGGCGGCGTCCCGCCCCGCGCGGTCGGACTCCGAAAGCGCGTCCATCATTCCTCCTTCGGGGCGGCGCGGGCCGCGGCGGCGCGCGCCAGCTCCTCGTTGAAGCCGAACAGGGTGAAATCCTCCATCCGCATCGGATAGAGCACCCCGTCCAAATGGTCCGTCTCATGCTGCATGACGCGGGCGACGAGGCCGGCGGCCTCCCCTTCCACCGCCCTGCCGTCGATGTCGAAGCCGCGGAAGCGCAGCCGCGCCGCGCGGCGCACCGCCCCGCGCAGGCCGGGAATCGACAGGCAGCCTTCCCAGCCGAGTTCCGTCTCCTCCCCCACCTGTTCCAACTCGGGGTTGATCAGCGCGGAGATGCCGCCCGCCCCGGTGCGCCAGACGAACAGGCGCAGCCCGACATGGACCTGCGGCGCGGCAAGGCCGAGGCCCGACGCGTCCTCCATCGTCTCCGCCATGTCTGCGACGAGGCGACGGATCTCCTGCGCGGTCGGGTCCTCGACCGGCGCGGCGGGGGCGATCAGGACGGGATGGCCCATGCGGGCGATCTTCAGAAGGGCCATGGCGGTGCGCGGGGCTCGAAAAATGTGGCGCGACCATGCATATAGGGCCTTCCGCCCGCATGGGAGGGCTTCCGGTGCGGCGGGGAATCGTGATAAGCGTCCCGCAACCGACGTGACCGGTTCTCCGGTCGCGCCGATTGTTATTGGCTTTCTTCACATCCAACGCGCAGGAGGTTGCGCCGCGTGCAAGTCGTCGTTCGTGACAACAATATCGATCAGGCGCTCAAGGCCCTGAAGAAGAAGCTCCAGCGGGAAGGCGTGTTCCGCGAGATGAAGCTTCGCCGGCACTATGAGAAGCCGTCCGAGCGTCGTGCGCGTGAGGCCGCCGAGGCCGTCCGTCGCGCCCGCAAGGTCGAGCGCAAGCGCCTGGAGCGCGAGGGCTTCTGAGCCCGCCCCTTCCGCCCCGAACGGCGGAAGGAAGCCGGAAACCGCGGCACGGGACCCCCGTGTTTCGCGGTTTTTTGCTGTCTGCGGCCCTGTTCCTGGCCTGCTGCCTGCCGGCTGCCGCGCAGAACGCGCTGCTGCCCTGGCTGGTGCAGAGCGTCTGCGTCGATGGCGCCGGCGCACCCATCCCCGGCCTGCTGCCCTTCGAACCCGCCTGCACCCGCCGCGCGCCGCAGCGCCAGGACGCGCCCATGCCCTATCGCCGGCATGATTGGCCGGCGGCAGCGCAGGCGCGCGCGGTGCCCCAGGGCTACCAGGCGTCGGACGCGGTGCTCGGCACGCTGCTCGGCGTGCCGGCGGCCATTCACACCTTCGATTTCGGAGCCACCCAGGACCGCCATTTCGGCGTGCTGGACCGCGGTCGCGGCGATGGCGGGCAGGTCGTGCCGCTCGGCCCCGGCCCCGCCTATGTCGCGATGACCGAAGACGCCTCGGGCGGCGTGCAGTGGTTCCTTTCCCCCGATTGCCGCACGGGCGGGCGCGGCTGGCAGGGCTGGCTGCTGGCCGGGCCGAACCTGTCCGAAGCCTGGAACACCCAGGTGGTGCGGCTGCGCATCGCCCCCTCCCCCCAGGCCTGCCCGGCCGCCTTCGACGCCAGCCTGACACGCTTCCGCCGGACGCGACTGGAACTCCCGTGGCGCGATGCCGCGACCGGCCGGGGCGGCGTCGCGGTGGTCGATGCCATCGTCTCCGAGCATTACGGCGGGGCGGAGATCGCCAGCGCCCATCACCTCGAGCGCTTCGTGCTGGCGCGCGACCTCGGCATGGTGCGCTGGGAACGGTGGGAGAATGCCGCCATCGCCCGCCGGCCGGACCTGCCGCAGCGGGCGGAAGCGCTGCAACGGCAGCAGCGCTGCCCGATGCTCGCCGTCAGCGAGCCGCCCGGACCGGGCTGGCAGATGCGCGATTGCCGCTTCTGGACGAACTTCGTCCGCGCGGCGCCGGGGCAGCCGCTGGCGGCGCTGCCTTGGCCGCCACGCGAGCTGCGCTGAGCGGAGGGGCGCGCCCCCCCTCCGGACCACCCCGCCAAGGGGCAGTGCCCCTTGGAACGCCGTGACTTGGCGCCGCGTGAGGGCTTCAGGCCTTCGTGGACATGGGTTGAAGGCGCGAGGGTCCGTCTGCCCCGCGCCCGAAGCCGCGCACGAAGTCCTCCTGCGCGGCCGTCTCGATCGCCTCGGCCGCGTAGCGCGCCCGCAGCCAGGCGACCGGATCGCCCTGCACGTCGCCGGCAAGACGCGCCAGGCAGGCCAGCGCGACCCCCGTGCGCCCTAGCCCGGCCTTGCAGCCGACGTAATAGGCGTCGCCCGGCCGTCCCCGCATCTCCGCCAGCATCGCCGTCAGAACGGCACGCAGCGCCTCGGTGTCGGGCACGCCGAAATCCGGCACGTCCAACCGCCATTCCGCTTCGGCCACACGCATCGAGCGCGCTTCCAGGCATAGCCCGCGCGCGCCGTCCGGCATCGCATCGAAGGGACCGCCGGTGACGCGCACCGGTCGGCCATCGACCGCCAGCGTGATGGCGCCGCGCAGCGTCACGGGATCGGCCGAAGGGACCGCAGATAGGCGACCAGGTCGCCAAGGTCGCGCGGCGTCATCCGCGCGTAGTAGCCATAGCCCATCGGCGGGAACATCTGCCGCCCATCGGCGGAGACACCCTGCGTGACGGCGCGGATGATCTGCGCGTCGGTCCAACTGCCGATGCCGTGGTCGCGGTTCGGCGTGATGTTGCGCGCGACCGAAGTGCCCCAGGGCCCGTTGAAGGGCTGACCACCTTCGCCAACGCGCGACCAGTCGCGATGCCCGCCCGCACCCATCGGCGTGTGGCATTCGGTGCAATGCCCGATCGGCCCGGCCAGATAGGCCCCGCGCGCCACCGGGTCGTTCGCCGGCGGGTCGGGCACGCTCACGACCGGTGGGCCGTAGGCGGGCGGCAGCGGGATCCGGTACTCGCTGGCGGCGACGGCGTTGCGCATCGGCGGCACGCTGCGCAGATAGGCGACCATCGCCCCAAGATCGCTGTCCGAGATGCCGCGATAAAGCTCGATCGGCATGGGCGGGCCGATGATGCGGCCATCGGGGCGGATGCCCTCGCGGATCGCGCGCGCGATCTGCGCATCGGTCCAGCGGCCGATGCCGGTCTCCGGATCGGGCGTGATGTTGGAGGCGACGGCGCGGAAGGGCTGCTCGTCGAACACCTGGCCGCCGGCGAGGTTCATCCCCGGCAGGTCACCCTGCGGACCCTTCGGCGTGTGGCAATTGCCGCAGCCCGCGATCGATTCGACCAGATAGCGCCCGCGCGCCAGCGCCTCGGCCGGCTGCGCCAGCGCCGGCCAGGCGGCGAACAGCATCAGCGCGCCAAGCGCGGCCTTTCCCGAACCGATCATTCCCAGATGCCCCTGCCTGCGAGGTCGCCTCGCGCGACCGTGAACAGCATGCGACAAGCATGCGCCCTGCGCCAGGGACGTTTGCGCAACAAATGCCTCGCGCGGCCCCGTTGGCAGCGTTCAGCCGGCCCCGCTGCGGCTGTTGTCCGTCACCACCACCGGCTCGATCAGGCTCTCCGCCTCCCGCTTCAGCCGCAGGTAGGACCGTATCGAGAAGGGCAGCATGCCGAGGTAGAACAGCCCCGCCAGCGCCAGCGCCGCCCAGGGCTCGGACAGCAGCACCGCGACGAACAGGCCGGCGCCGAGCAGCAGCGGCAGCACATAGGCGCGCGGCACGCGGAAGTTCTTGAAGGACCAGGTCGGCAGGGTGCTGACCAGCAGCCCCGCGACCAGCACCATGATCACACCGACGAAGGCCGGGTGGCGTGCGGCGGCGGCCAGCAGCGGCCAGTCCATCTGCGTGAACCACAGCCCGAGAAAGAGTGGGAACAGCACGCAGCCCGCCCCCGCCGGCGCCGGCACGCCGGTGAAGAAGTTGTAGGTATAGGCCGGCTTCACCACCGGCCCGACATCGAGTGCGGCGTTGAAGCGCGCGAGGCGCAGCGCCATGCACACCGCGAACAGCAGGCAGGGCGCGAAGCCCAGCGCGCGATAGTCGTGCATCGTCCACAGATACAGCACCATCGCCGGTGCGACGCCGAAGCACAGGAAGTCCGACAGACTGTCGAATTCCGCCCCGAAGCGCGACGTCGCCTTCAGCAGCCGCGCGAGGCGCCCATCCAGCCCGTCGATCACCCCGGCGACCAGGATCAGGGTCGCCGCCTGCTCGAAGCGGCCCTCGAAGGCGAAGCGGATGGCGACCAGGCCGCAGCACAGGCCGAGCATCGTCATGATGTTCGGGATCAGCCGGTTGAAGGATTGGCCTTCGACGCGCGGGCGGGTGCGCGGGCGGAAGCGCCGCCGGAGGCGCCGCACCCGTCCCTCGGGCCCGCCCTCGGCCTTCATGCGCCGAGTTCCGCGATCACCGTCTCGCCGCCGATCATGGTCTGGCCCTCCCGCGCGAGCGGCAGCACGCCGGCCGGAAGATAGACATCGGTGCGGCTGCCGAAGCGGATGATGCCGAAACGCTCGCCGGCCTGCACGGAATCTCCGGCCTTGGCGTCGCACAGGATGCGCCGGGCGACGAGCCCCGCGATCTGCACGACCGCGAGGTCGCGCCCATCCGGCAGGGCGATGGCGAGCGCATTGCGCTCATTCTCGTCGGACGCCTTGTCGAGATTGGCCGAGAGGAACTTACCGTGGTGATAGGCGACGCGCGTCACCGTGCCGTCCACCGGCATGCGGTTCACATGCACGTCGAGCACGGAGAGGAAGATCGCCACCCGCCAGCGCGGCGCATCCCCCATGCCGAGTTCGGTCGGCGGCACCGCCTGCGCAACCGAGACGACATGCCCATCCGCCGGTGCGAGCACCATGCCCGGCCGGTCGGGTGGGACGCGTTCGGGGTCGCGGAAGAAGTACAGGCAGAAGGCGACGAAGGCCGCGCTCAGCCAGAACAGCCAGTTGCCGAGGAGAACCAGGCCGAGCAGCGCGGCAGCGCCCCCGCCGATCAGGAAGGGCCGCGCGGCCGGATGCGGCGGCGCGAGCACCATGCGAAGGCTATGTTCGAGGGCCATGTCCGGCCGGTTATGGTGTGTTCACCCCTTCCGGACAACCCTGCGCGGCCATGGACACCATCGAACTCGGCCGCTTCGCCATTGCGCCGGACGGCACCGTGACCCCGTGCGGGGGGCCGGAATCCCCGGCGCTGCGCTTCGCCTGGCGCGGGCGTCCCTGCCAGGCGCAATTCGACCCCGGCGCGATCCGGCTGGCGGCGGATGCGGCGCGCATCCCCTCCACCGCCGACCGCGCCGCCGACCGGCCCCGCGCCTTCGCTGCCGTGGCGGACCTGCCGCGGCGCCTGCCCGATGGCTGGCATGCCCGCCTGTTGCCTGACCACCGCATCCGCATCGAGGCCCAGGCGCCGATGGACAATCCGTCCAACGCGACGGCGCTGGTCGCGGCGCTGGTGCGTTTCGCGCTCGCCCTCGACCCTTACCTGGACGCGCTGGAGGCCGAGGGCGCGGCCTGACCCATGCACGATGGCCGCAGGCCATCGTTTCTGGATCCCTCAGACGGCGGGCGGCGGGCACGGTCGCGCTTCGCGCTCGCGGATCGAGGCAGGGCCTCGATCCTGGTCCATTCGGCGGGTCGCGTGCTTTGCAACGCACCGGGCGACCGCCATCCGGTCGCCGTCAGCGGATCACCGTGGTTGTCTGGCCTTCGGGCAGTTCGAAGACCTGCCCCGGGAAGATGCGGTGCGGATCGCGGATCTGCTCACGGTTCGCCTGGTAGATCACTGTGAAGCGTGTCCCTCGGCCGTAGGCCGAACGCGCGATGCGCCACAGATTGGCGCCGGGCTGCACGACCACGCGGCGTGATTCGAAGGCGTCGCCGGGCAGTTCCTCCCGATGGAAGGGCACTTCGATCCGCGCGGCCACGGCGCCCGCGGCGGCGAGCTGGTCCACACGCAGCGAGTTGCGCCCGACCGGCGGTTGCTGGTCCGGCGCCAGCACCCAGCGCCCGGAGGCATCGGCCACCGCATCGCCGGCATGGCGTTCCCCGACATAGACGCGCACTGAGGCACCCGGTGGCGCGGAACCGGCGAAGCGGATCGTGCCGCCTTCCTCGTAATCGACCGAATCCATGCCGAGCCGCGGGGGCGCCGCGCGCGCCTGCTGCGCCCCGGGCGGGTTGACCTGCGGCCCCTGCAGGATGCGCGGCGCGGCGGACGCTGTGGCAGGCGGGATCAGCACGGCAATCGGGCCAGGGGCGGGCTCCGGCGCAGGTTCGATCGGGCGAGGCTCGGCGCCGGCGGTCACGGCGGGGCGGGCGGCCTGGGCCGGCGCCGCCTCGGGCACCACAACCACGACGGCGTCGGGACCCGCGGTCTCATCCCCGGCCAAGCGCGCGCGCAGCGACAATTCCCAGGCGCCGGCCGGCAGCGGGTCAGCCGGCAGGATCACCCACTCGCCACGGCTATCCGCCCGCGCGCGGCCGAGTTCCCGGCGGCCATCGACGATCAGCACCACCTCGGCCCCGGGCG